>NZ_DASSTI010000121.1:0-28269 GCF_035708005.1 Segeticoccus sp.
AGCGGGTCGCGGCTGTGGGCGAACATCACCTCGCTGATCTCGAGCGCGACGTCCAGCCCGATCAGGTCGAGCAGGGTGAACGGCCCCATCGGCAGCCCGGCGCCGACCGTCATGGCGGTGTCGATGTCCTCCCGGCTGGCAAAGCCGTTCTGCAGCATGCCGATCGCTCGGTTGAGGTAGCCGAAGAGCAGTGCGTTCGCGATGAACCCCGCCTGGTCCCCCACCACGACCGGCTTCTTGCCGAGCCGGGTGGCCAGGTCGCGCACCGACGCCACGACCTGCTCGTCCGCGACGACCGTGCGGATCACCTCGACCAGCTTGAGCACCGGCGCGGGGTTGAAGAAGTGCATGCCGACCACCCGCTCCGGGCGGCCGGTCGCCACGGCGATCTCGGTCACCGACAGGCTGGAGGTGTTGGTGGCGAGCACCGCCTCGGGCCCGACGACGCGGTCGAGCTCGGCGAACACCTGCCGCTTGAGGTCGAGCTTCTCGGGCACGGCCTCGATGGCGAGGTCGACGTCGGCCAGGTCGTCCAGCCGGTGGGTGAAGGTGACGCGCCCCAGCAGCGCCGCGCGGTCCGCCTCGGCGAGCTTGCCGCGGTCGACGGCCCGCTGGGTCGACTTCTCGAGGATCCCCCGGCCCCGCTCGGCGAGCTCGGGGGTGTTCTCGGCGCCGACCACGCGCACCCCTCCGCGGGCGAACACCTCGACGATGCCGGCACCCATGGTGCCCAGCCCGACCACTCCGACGCTGTTGATCTCACGAGCCATGTCGCGCAGTCTTGCAGAGCCGGAGTGCGCTCCCGCCCCAGCGGGTGCACCTGCCAGTGCACTGCCCCCCACCCGCGGTATGCCGAGTGCTCGCCGCCCGCTGCCCACCTCGTAGAGTGCCGGGGTGCGCGTCGTCATCGCCCGCTGCAGCGTGGACTACGAGGGCCGGCTGACGGCCCACCTGCCCCTCGCCACGCGGCTGCTCATGGTCAAGGCCGACGGATCGGTGCTCGTGCACAGCGACGGCGGCTCGTACAAGCCGCTGAACTGGATGGCGCCGCCGTGCACCATGGCCGAGCTGGAGCCGGAGGACGACGAGCGCGCCGAGGGCGTGCAGGCGGTGTGGCGCGTGCAGCACGCCAAGTCCGAGGACCACCTGCGGGTGCGGCTGCACGAGGTGCTGCACGACTCCTCCCACGAGCTGGGCATCGACCCCGGCCTCGTCAAGGACGGCGTCGAGGCCCACCTGCAGAAGCTGTTGGCGCAGCACATCACCACCCTCGGCGACGGCTACACCCTCGTGCGCCGGGAGTACCTGACCGCGATCGGGCCGGTCGACATCCTGTGCAAGGACGCCGCCGGCGCGTGCGTGGCCGTGGAGATCAAGCGGCGCGGTGAGATCGACGGGGTCGAGCAGCTGACCCGCTACCTGGAGCTGATGAACCGGGACCCGCACCTGACGGCGGCGGGGCCCGTCACCGGAGTCTTCGCCGCGCAGCAGATCAAGCCGCAGGCACGCACGCTGGCGACCGACCGTGGCATACGGTGTGTGACCCTCGACTACGACGCGTTGCGCGGCATCGACGACGCCGACACCCGCCTGTTCTGAGGCCTACTTCATCGTCCCCTGGCTGACCGAGCCCTGCAGCTGGCGCTGGAAGATCACGTAGACGACCAGCACCGGCACCACCGTGATGACCACGCCGGCGAACAGCGCCCCGAAGTTCACCGCGTAGCCGGCCTGGGAGGCGAACGAGGCCATCCGCTGGGTGAGCACGTAGTTGTCCTCCGTGGTGTTCAACGCCACGGGCAGGAGGAACTGGTTCCACAGACCGAGGAAGTTGAAGGTCGCCACCGAGGCCATGCCGGGCTTGGCCATCGGGAGCATGATGCGGAAGAACTTCGTCCACTCGCCGGCCCCGTCGAGGTCCGCCGCCTCGGACACCTCATCCGGCAGGGCGCCGAAGAACGGGTAGAGGAAGAACACCGTGAACGGCAGGGCGAACGCCACGTAGGTGATCGTCAGCCCCGGCAGGGTGTTGAGCAGGCCGAAGTTCTGCAGGACGAAGAACAGCGGCACGATCGCGAGGAAGATCGGGAAGGTCAGCCCGGCGAGCATCAGGTAGTAGATCGCCCGGGCCCCCGGGAAGCGGTAGCGGCTCAGCACGTAGGCGCACATCGCGCCCAGGACCATCACGATCACGAGGGCGCAGCCGACCACGATCACCGTGTTGACGAAGGACCGGCCGATGCCGGACCCCGACCACGCCTCGACGTAGTTGCTGAAGCCCCAGTGCTTGGGCGGGCTGAACGGTGAGGCGAAGATCTCCTTGCTCGTCTTGAACGAGCTCATCAGGGTCCACAGCAGCGGCGCGACGATGATGACGCACCAGATGGCGAGCACCGCGTGCGAGGTGATCTCGAAACCGCGGCCCGTGGTGGCCGGCTTGCCGCCCGGTGCCCGACCCGGCGTCGCCCCGGGCGTGGTGCGCTCGATCGCGCCGGTCGTGTCGGTGGTCATGCCTTCGCCCTCGTTCGGCCGCCGGCGAGCCGGTTCACGCTGAAGACCACCGCCGCGAAGGTCAACGTCACCAGGGCCAGCACCACACCCATGGCACTGGCGAGCCCGAACTTGCTCTGCTGGAACGCGGTGACATACAGGTCCTGGGACATGGTCAGCGTGGAGTTCTGCGGCCCGCCGCCCGGCTCCAGCGCCTGCATGTAGACGAAGGCGTCGAGCACGAGGATGCCGAGGTAGATGTAGGCCGTCTGCACGTTCTCACGGATCAGCGGGATCGTCACCGAGAAGGCGGTGCGCAGCCGGCCGGCACCGTCGATCCGGGCCGCGTCGTAGAGCTCGGCCGGGATCCCTTTGATGGCCGCCACGAACAGGATCGTGTAGAAGCCGACCATGCTCCAGATGATCACGAACATGACCGACCAGATGGCGGTCCGGCTGTCCCCCAGCCACGGGAATCCGTGGGCGCTGCTGATCCCGAGCTTGGTGAGGATGCCGTTCAGCAGGCCGGCCGACGGGTCGTACACCTGGTTCCAGATGAGGCCGATGACAATGGCCGGGATGGCGTACGGGAAGAAGGAGATCACCCGGTACAGGCCCGAGCGGCGCAGCCCCTGCACGGCGCCGGTGGAGCGTCCCCCGACCGTCAGCATGGTGGCGAGCGCGAGGGCGAGGGTGAGGGTGACGAACGGGACCACCAGGGCCAGCAGCACGTTGTTGCGCAGCGCCTTCAGGAACGTGTCGTCGGTGAACAGGGTCACGTAGTTGTCCAGCCCGATGAACTGCATCGAGGTGGAGAAGCCCGACCAGTTCGTCAGGGAGTAGTAGAAGGCCTGCACGAACGGCCAGATCACGAACAGCAGGAAGACCGCGAGCGGCACCCCGAGACAGACGACGAAGAAGCTCACCTTGTCGAAGGTGAGCGTCCGGCCGCCGGGTTTGTGCGACTTCCGGGCCGGCGAGGGCGAAGCGCCCTCGCCGGCCGGCACAGCGGGATTGGTCATGTGACCTTGATCTTCTTGATGGAGTCGTCGTTGCGCACCTTGTCGGTGATCTTCTGCAGTCCCTGCGTGAGGTCACTGACGTTGGCGTTGCCGGCCAGGAAGGAGTTCCACAGGACCAGCTCGTCGGCACCCATCCCGTAGATGTCGGAGAACTGGAAGCTGAACACGTCCTTGCCGGCCGCGTCGAGCATCTGGATCTGCGACTGCAACGCCGTCGAGCCGAAGCCGTCGGCGGGGACGGTGCCCTTGACGATGGTGGACGCGAGCCGGGTCTTGGCGAAGTTGGCCGCGGCCTCCTTGGACAGCATCGTGCGCAGCAGCTCCTTGCCGCCCGCCGGGTTGTGGCCCTTGCTCGGGACGATGTAGGCCTCGGCCGCTTCGCTGTGCAACGCGGTGTGCGGCATCGCGGCGTGGTCGGTGAGAGTCATCGCCGGGAAGCCCTTCATCTTGAACCCGGCCTTGGTCTGCTTCTTCATCTCGTTCTCGATCCACGACCCGGACGGGTAGAGGATGGCCTGCTCCGCCTGGCTCCACTGGGCCTGGGCCCGGGTGAACTGCGTCCCGGCGCCGCCCGGCTTCACGTAACCGGCCTTGACGATCGCCTCCAGCGCCTTGAAGACGCCCTGGATGGCCGGGTGCGACCAGCACTTCGGCTCGAGGTTGCCCAGCGCGAGGCGCACCTCGTCGCCGCCCTCCTTGATGGCCGAGCCGACGGTGAGCTTCTCGTAGTAGTTGGCCGCCTCCTTGCCCCAGACGAAGAGGTACTTGCCCTCGGCCTTGGCCTTCTTGCCCAGGGCCATCGCCTCGTCCCAGGTCTTGGGGGGCTGCCAGCCGTGCTGGTCGAACAGGCTGCTGGAGTACCAGACGCCGTAGATCGTCAGCACGTAGTTGATCGCGGCCATCTTGCCGTTGAACATGCCCGGGTCCAGCGTGCCCGGGTAGAGCGTGTCCTTGATCGTCTTGCCCTCGAGGTTCTTGGCGTTGACCACGTCCTCGAGGTCCTCGAGCTGGCTGACGATCGCGTTGTAGCCGATCTTGTTCGCACCGGAGTCATCGATGAGGTCCGGCGGGTTGCCACTGACGAAGCGCGGCTGCAGCTCCTGGGCGATCTGGGTCGAGGGAGAGACCTTGGTCGTCACCCCCTCGTGGTCCTTCTGCACGATCTTCGCGGCGAAGTCGACATAGTCGGTGCCGTAGCCGCCGTTGAAGATCACGGCATCGATCGTGGAGCCCTTGGCCAGCCCGAAGGGGTTGTCCGCGGATGCCTTCGCGGCGCCCGTGGCCGCCCCGCTGGCGCCACCGGCCGCGGACGAGGCCCCCGTGGACGCGGAACCGCCTCCCCCGGCGGCGCAGCTGGCGAGCGCTCCCCCCAGCGGTGCGAGGGCGGCCGCCGCCAGCGCACCCCGCATGAACGTACGACGGTCGAAGGACTTCTCTTCGCTCATCTCTACTGCCTTCCTTGTCGGTGCGGGCGTCCCCGCCGCCGCAGCTCACGGTCGCCGGCCATCGTGGTCGGCCGTCGGCCTCGGCGCCAGTCACCCTAGTGCGCGTTTATGCTTCGTCCTAGCCCTTTTCCTCGCATCTTTGCTCAACCGTGACCCGCAGAGACGGGGCTCGTGACTGCGTAAAAAAAGCGCGGATGTGTGTGCGTATCCGGCAGTATGCACCTTCCCCGGCACTCTGGTAAGAGGTTCCGCGCGCCGCTGCCGTGATCTGGTCGGCACAATCATGGACATGAACGGCAGGAAGGGCCAGCACCGCCGCGCCGCCGTGGCGGCCACCAGCCCGCTGGCGGCCCAGGCCGGACTGGACCTCGTCCACGCCGGCGGCAACGCCGTGGACGCGGCCATCGCGGCGATGGGCGTGGCGATGGTGACCGAGCCGGGCGTCGTCAGCCCCATGGGCGGCGCGTTCCTCAACGTCTGGCCCGTCGGGGGTGACCCCGTGGTCGTCGACGGCAGCGTCGAGATGCCGGGGCGCGGGCTGGCCCGCGAGCGCTTCGGGGGCGGGCTGCGCGAGATCACCACCAGCTACGGCGGCGGGATCACCATCCAGGCCGGACACGGGTCAGTGGCCACCCCCGGCGTCTTCGCCTGCTTCCAGGAGGCCCACGACCGCTACGGGAGCGCCCCCTGGGCCGAGTTGCTCGCCCCCGCCGTGGCGGCGGCCGAGCGGGGCTTCCCCCTCGGCACGGCCGCGGCCAGCTACCTCGCGATCACCCACGACACGCTCTTCGGCTGGGACGACGAGACGCACGCGTTCCTGTCCCGCCCGGACGGTGCGGTCGTCGAAGCCGGCGACGTGCTGCGCTCCCCCGAGCTCGCCTCCTCCCTGCGGACGATCGCCGACCACGGTGCCGACGCGGTCTACACCGGCGAGCTCGGCCGCGTCCTCGTCGAGGACATGGAGCAGCGAGGTGGGCTGGTCACGGCAGCCGACCTCACGGCATACCGCGCGGTGGTGCGCCCGGCACTCACGACGAGGCTGGGGGCCTGGCGGCTGGCCACCAACCCGCCACCCTCCATCGGGGGGCCCGTGCTGACCGCGCTGCTGCGGCTGCTCGGCGACGAGCCCGCGCCCGAGGTGGCGCGCGTGGCGGCGGTGCAACGCGCCGTGCTGGGCTACCGGCGGGACCGGCTCGACGTGGCACCGGACCTCGAGGCCGCCGGCCGGGAGCTGCTCGAGGTGGTGGCGCGGGGCGGGCTGGCCGGGTTGCCGACCTCGTCCTCGACGGCGCACGTGTCGGTGGTGGACGAGGACGGCACGGCCTGCGCGGTGACGGCGTCCGCGGGCTACGGCTCGGGGGCGACCGTCCCGGGCACCGGGCTGATGCTCAACAACTGCCTCGGCGAGCCCGAGCTCAACCGGCGCGGGCTGCACGCGCTGGCCCCGGGGACGCGGCTCGCCTCCAACATGGCGCCGACCACCGCGGTCGGCGCGGCAGGCGACCGGCTGGCGATCGGGACGCCGGGCGCCGACCGGATCACCACCGCGTTGATGCAGGTGCTGCACGCGTACTGCGTCGAGGGGGCGGACCTGCAGCAGGCGATCGACGCGCCGCGCCTGCACATCAGCTTTCCGGGTGGGCAGCCGCGGGTGGAGTTCGAGCAGGACGCGCGGCTCGCGGCCGGTCTCGCGGGCAGCGGTCTGCCGGTCGTGGCGCACCCGAGCACGTCGATGTACTTCGGCGGCGTCGGCGCGGCGCTGCGCAGCGGCCAGAGCGTGCTGAGCGCGGCCGCGGACCCGCGGCGGGCGGCGGCCACCGCGGTGGGGTGAGGCCGTCCCGGTCAGGCGCGCTCGGTCACCCGCCAGCCGTCGCCGTCCACCTCGACGCGGACCACGCCTGCCGCCCGGCCGGGAAGCACCACCCTGAGGGTGTCCTCGTCCCCGACGACCAGCACGGTCTCCCCGCGGTAGAGGTCGGCCAGCTCCTCGACCGCCTTCTGCCAGCGTCGCGCGGCATCCTGCGCGTCCTCGTCGGTCGCGTGGCCGTGGAGGTCCGAAGTGGTGTGCAACGGGGCGTCGAGGGCAGCGGCGGCCGCGGCCGCGAACGGCTCACCGGCCGGGCCGGTGTAGACGCCGGCAACCGCGGTCGCACCGAGCACCGTTCGCAACCGCTCCAGCAGGGCCGGGCCACCGTCCGATTCCGCGCCGGGATCTGCGCCCGGATCTGCCCGGGTCCCCGCGGGCAGGAACCAGAAGGTCGCCGGGCACTGCAGGTCGCTCACGCTCCGAGGGTATGCCGACCCGCCGGCACCCAGCCGCGTCTCACCCGACCGGCCCGACACCTGGGACGCCGCCCCGGCCTGCCCGCACGACACCCTGCCCAGCCCCGCCTGCCCGCTCGACACCCCGGTGCGAGGATCACCCCATGGCAGAACCGCACGAGGGCCTCATCGTCGACCGCACGGACGAGCAGCTGCGGGCGACCGGCGCGATCAAGTGGGCCGCGGCGCCCCCGGGCGTCCTGCCGGCCTGGGTGGCCGAGATGGACTTCGCGGTGGCCGAGCCGATCGCCCGGGCGCTGCACGAGGCGGTCGACGTGGGCCGGCTCGGTTACGGCCCGCCGGACGAGGTGACCGGGGTCCCGGAGGCGCTGGCCGACTTCGCCGCCGACCGCTGGGGCTGGCACCCCGACCCGGCGCACATCGTCCTCGCCGGCGATGTCGTGGAGGCCCTCGCCCGCGTGATCACGACCCTGTGCGAGGACGCGCCGGTCGTCGTGCCGACCCCGGCCTACCCACCGTTCCTCGAGGTGCCCGCGCACACCGGCCGCCGCCTGGTGACCGTGGCCCACGACCCGGATGCGCTGCGCGCCACCCACGACCTCGAGGCGATCGACCGCGAGCTGGCGGCCGGGGCGCGCACCCTCGTCCTGTGCAGCCCGCACAACCCGTGGGGCCGGGCGTTCACTCGTGAGGAGCTGACCGCGCTGCGCGACGTGGCGGACCGCCACGGGGCGATGGTGCTCAGCGACGAGATCCACGCCCCGCTCGTGCTGCCCGGCCACGAGCACGTGCCCTACGCGACCGTGGCCGGCCCGGAGAGCCGCTACGTCACGCTCACCTCCGCCACCAAGTCGTGGAACATGCCCGGCGTGAAGTGCGCGCAGGTCATCTGCACGAACGCCGCCGACGCCGACCGGGTCCGTGCGTTCCCGTTGCACCCGACCCAGTCCTCGTTGGGCACGGCCGCCACGCGCGCGGCATACCGCGACGGACGGGACTGGCTGGACGCGGTGGTGGAGCGCATCGACGCCAACCGGCAGCTGTTCGGCAAGCTGGTGGCCGAGCGGCTGCCACGGGTGCGGATGCGGCCGCTGGAGGCGACCTACCTGGCATGGCTGGATGCGCGGGCCTACGGCCTGGGCTCCCCCGGCGCCGTGGCGCTGGAACGCGGGCGCGTCTGGGTGGACCACCGCGAGTGGGGCCCCGGCGGCGAGGGGCACGTGCGCGTCAACCTGGCCACCTCCCCGGAACGGGTGGAGCAGGTCGTCGACCGGCTGGCCCTCGCCTGGGAGAGTGCCTGAGGGCCGGGTCAGCGCCGCGCGCAGGTGCGCGGGGCCGCGCAGGTGCGCGAGGCCGCGCAGGCTCGCGAGGCGACTCAGGCGGTGAGTGAGGCGGCGTCCGGCCGGGCCAGCACCCGGCTCAGCCGCGAGGCCCGCAGCAGCCGCTCGAGCCGCGGTGAGGCATCGACGAGCACCAGTCGCCTCCCGGCCCGTCGGGCCCGGTTGTGCGCGCCGACGATGACCCCGAGGCCGGTGGCGTCGCCCACCTCGGCGTGGCGCAGGTGCAGGAGCAGGTCCCCGTCGCCGTCGTCGACGGCCCGGTGCAGGAGCAGCCGCACGTCGGCGACCGTGTGGACATCGAGTCGCCCGGACACCGTCAGCTCCCGTCCGAGGTGGTCCTCGGTGACGTCGACGGTGTGCGCCCCTGCTGCGATCACAGTCATGACTTCCCCTTCGTCCCGCTCCCTGGCTCCACCCCTATTGACGCCTGCAGAACGGTCAACGTTGGGTATGCCCGCGTAACGATCCGGTCTCGACCGTTTCCGCCCGCTCGGGCGCGGCCGGCTCGCGCTGGTGAAACCCCGCCTCAGGAGACGTATGGCGGAGGGTCCGGTTCCCGGGTCACGTCGGCTCCCAGCCCCTGGAGCAGATCGGTGAAGCGGGCGTAGCCGCGATCGATGTGGTGGGCCCCGCTCACGGTGGTGACCCCGTCGGCGACCAGGCCGGCGATGACCAGGGCGGCTCCGGCGCGGATGTCGCTGGCCTCGACCGGTGCCCCGGAGAGCCGGGCGTTGCCATGGACCATGACGTGGTGGCCGTCGATGCGGGCGTCGGCCCCCAGGCGGGCCAGCTCCTGAACCGTGCGGAAGCGGGCCTCGAAGACGTTCTCGGTGACCATCGCGCTGCCCTCGGCGACCGCGTTGTAGGCGAGCGCGAGCGGCTGCAGGTCGGTCGGGAAGCCCGGGTAGGGCAGCGTCGCGACGTCGAACGCGTGCGGCCGCCGGCCGTCGTTGGTGACGCGGAAGCCCCGGTCGGTCGGGTGGACCGACGTGCCGTTGTCGACCAGCAGCTCCAGGGCCGCGGACAGGTGCTCGGCGCGCCCGCCGACGACCTCCACGTCGCCGCGCGTGGTGGCCGCGCCGAAGGCCCACGTGCCGGCCGCGATCCGGTCCGGCACCACCGCGTGCTCGGTCGGGTGCAGTGCGTCGACCCCTTCGATCTCGATCACCGTGGTCCCGGCGCCGTGCACCTTGGCGCCGAGCTCGACCAGGAAGTCGGCGATGTCGACGATCTCCGGCTCCCGGGCGGCGTTCGTCAGCCGCGTGGTGCCCCGAGCGAGGACCGAGGCCATGAGCACGTTCTCGGTCGCTCCCACGCTGGGGAACTCCAGGCGGATGTCGGCGCCGGCGAGCCCGTCCGGGGCCTCGGCCACCAGGTAGCCGTGGTGGACGTGGACCTGTGCGCCGAGCGCCTGCAGCCCGAAGGCGTGCAGGTCCAGCCCGCGTGACCCGATCGCGTCCCCCCCGGGCACGGCGACATCCGCCGCCCGGCAGCGCGCCACCAACGGGCCGAGCACGCAGATCGAGGCCCGCAGGGCGCGGACGAGCTCGTAGTCGGCACGGTGCCCGATCTGCTCGGGCACGTCGATCTCGACCACGCCCTCGGCTGGTTCGTAGTCGACACCGCAGCCCAGCCGTCGCAGCAGCTCGGCCATGATCGTGACGTCGAGGATCGCCGGCACGTTCGTGAGTCGGGTGCGGCCCGCGGCGAGCAGGGAGGCGGCCATGAGCTTCAGGGCGCTGTTCTTGGCGCCCACCACCTGAACCTCGCCCTGCAACCGGGCGCCGCCGACGACTCTGAACCGTTCCATCACCGCGTGAGCCTATCGGCGTCGATCTGCGACGATCGCTGCATGGTCATCCTCAACCGCATCTACACGCGCACCGGCGACGACGGCACCACCGCCCTCGGGGACTTCAGCCGCACCTCGAAGACCGACCCGCGGCTGGTCGCCTACGCCGACACCGACGAGGCCAACAGCGCCATCGGCGTGGCCGTGGCCTGCGGTGAGCTGCGCGAGGACGTGGTGGCCACGCTGACCCGCGTGCAGAACGACCTCTTCGATGTCGGCGCCGACCTGTGTGCCCCGCTCGCGGAGAGCTACCAGTACCCGCCGCTGCGGGTGCTTCCGGAGTGGATCGACGAGCTCGAGGCGGACTGCGACCGCTACAACGAGGAGCTGGAGAAGCTGCGCTCGTTCATCCTGCCCGGCGGCACGCCGGGCTCGGCCTTCCTGCACGTGGCCCGCACGGTGGTCCGGCGGGCCGAGCGCGCCGCGTGGGCGGCCCTGGAGGCGCACGGCGACCAGCCGGCGCCCGCGCCCGCAGAGGGCGAGAAGGCGGCGCGGGGTGTCGGCGGAGTGAACCCGCTGACGGCCAAGTACCTCAACCGGCTCTCGGACCTGCTGTTCATCCTGGCCCGGGTCGCCAACCTCGGGGCCGGCGGCGATGTGCTCTGGCAGCCGGGTGGGGGCCGCGCCGAGCAGCCGGAGCGACACCAGCGCCGGCCCTGACCGACGCAGCCCGCCCCGCTCCCTGGCCGGTGCACGCCCCTCAACCACGCCTTTCTTCGGTGCCTGTCGGACGCTGGGACAGCAGAAATGTCCCAAAGAAGTGCGGGGGTGACGGCGTCGGGCGACGCGGAGGTGACGGCGTCGGGCGACGCGGAGCACAGATTCAGGCGACGTTGACGCCCAGACCCGGCGGCGAGGACTCCAGCCAGGAGCGCAGGGCGGTGTAGGAGGCCGGCGCCAGGGCCAGCTCGAAGTTGCTGTCGCCGTGCCGGCAGGGCACGGCGATGGCCTCGGGAAGGATGCTCAGGCGGTCAGCGCCCTCGAGCCGGCGCGGGACCTCCAGGTCCAGGCGCCCGCGCGACCAGTGGTAGGCCGGACGCACCGACACGCCGCCGAGGCGGAACCAGTCGAGACCGCTGCTGCCGTAGCGGGCGAGGCCGAACTTCCACCGCGTCTCCTGGGGGTCGCGGATCGCGCACAGCACGAGCGGCCGCCCACGGGCGATGGCCCGGCGCCGCAGATAGGTGCCCAGCAGGAAGAGCAGCAGCAGCGCGATGACGGCAGCGACCAGCCCCTCGACGGAGAGGAGCAGGTCGCGGCCCACGGCCGGTCAGGCGACCGACGCGCCCTCGACCGACTCCGCGACGATCGTCACGTTGTCATGGTCGACGGACAGGAAGCCGCTGTCGACGGTGACCACCTCACGCCCCGACCCCGTCTCGATGCGGACGTCGCCGCTGACGAGGACCGCGAGCAGCGGTGTGTGGCCGGGCAGGATGCCGAGCTCACCGGCCATGCTGCGGGCGCTGACCTGCCGGGCCGCGCCCTCCCAGACCTTGCGGTCGGCGGCGACCAGCTCGACGTGCAACTCACTCACTCGGGTGCTCTCCTCCGCTCACACCTTCGGGTGCCGGCCAGTCTACCGGCCCCGTGGACCCTGACGAACCAACGGCAACGGCCGCTGGAACAGCGGGAGCCCCTCACCCCACGGGTGTGGTGGGCGAGGGGCTCCCCGCTGCCGACGGGTCAGCTGTTCTTCTCGAGCTCCTTGGCCTGGCGCTCGACGTCGTCGAGACCACCGCACATGAAGAAGGCCTGCTCGGGGACGTGGTCGTACTCACCGTCGCTGATCTTGGTGAACGCCTCGATCGTCTCCGACAGCGGGACGGTGGAGCCCTCGATGCCGGTGAACTGCTTCGCGACGTAGGTGTTCTGCGACAGGAACCGCTGGATGCGGCGGGCCCGGTTGACGAGGACCTTGTCCTCCTCGGAGAGCTCGTCGATACCGAGGATCGCGATGATGTCCTGCAGCTCCTTGTTGCGCTGCAGGATCGAGCGCACGCGCACCGCGGTGTCGTAGTGCTCGCGGGTGATGTAGCGCGGGTCCAGGATCCGCGAGGTCGACGTCAGCGGGTCCACCGCCGGGTAGATCCCCATCGAGGCGATGTCACGCGAGAGCTCGGTGGTCGCGTCGAGGTGGGCGAACGTGGTCGCCGGGGCCGGGTCGGTGTAGTCGTCCGCGGGGACGTAGATCGCCTGCATCGAGGTGATCGAGTGGCCGCGGGTGGAGGTGATCCGCTCCTGCAGCACGCCCATCTCGTCGGCGAGGGTGGGCTGGTAGCCGACGGCGGACGGCATACGACCGAGCAGGGTCGAGACCTCCGAGCCGGCCTGGGTGAACCGGAAGATGTTGTCGATGAACAGCAGCACGTCCTGGTTCTGCACGTCGCGGAAGTACTCCGCCATCGTGAGCGCCGACAGCGCCACGCGCAGCCGGGTGCCCGGCGGCTCGTCCATCTGGCCGAAGACGAGGGCGGTCTGCCCGAGGACGCCGGCCTCCGCCATCTCCTTGATCAGGTCGTTGCCCTCACGGGTGCGCTCCCCCACACCGGCGAACACCGACACACCGCCGTGGTCACGCGCGACGCGGGCGATCATCTCCTGGATGAGCACCGTCTTGCCCACACCGGCACCACCGAACAGGCCGATCTTGCCGCCCTGCACGTAGGGGGTGAGCAGGTCGATCACCTTGATGCCGGTCTCGAACATCTGGGTGCGGGCCTCGAGCTGGTCGAACGCCGGCGCCGGCCGGTGGATGCCCCACCGCTCCTGGATGTCGAGGGTCTCGCCCTCCGCCAGGTCGAGCACGTCACCGGTGGCGTTGAACACGTGGCCGAGGGTGGCGTCGCCGACCGGGACGGTGATCGGGCCGCCGGTGTCCTGCACCGCCGCACCGCGGACGAGGCCGTCGGTCGGCTGCAGCGAGATCGCACGGACCATGTTGTCGCCGATGTCCTGGGCGACCTCGAGGTTCAGGGTGCGCTTGAGGTCACCGAGCTGCACCTCCACCTTGAGCAGGTTGTACATCTCCGGCATCTCGCCGGCACCGAACTCGATGTCGACGACGGGCCCGATGACGCGCGAGATCCGGCCGATGCCGCCCTCGCTCGGCGTCGCGTTCGCTGAGTTCTCGGCAACAGTGGCAGTCATGTGACTCTTCCTTCTTTAGCTGGCGTCGGCGAGGGCGCTGGCGCCGCCCACGATTTCGCTGATCTCTTGGGTGATCTCGGCCTGACGGGCCTGGTTGGCCAGCCGGGTGTAGGTCTTGATGAGCTCCTCGGCGTTGTCGGTCGCCGACTTCATCGCCCGCTGGCGGGCAGCGAGCTCCGAGGCGGCCGACTGCAGCAGGCAGTTGTAGATCCGCGAGGTGACGTACTTGGGCAGGAGCGCGTCGAGCACCGCCTCGGGGCTCGGCTCGAACTCGTAGAGCGGGAGGACCTCACCGGGGGCCGGCGGCTCGGTGCCCTCCACGACCTCGAGCGGCAGCAGCCGCAGGTCCTGCGGCTCCTGGGTGACCATGCTCTGGAACTTGGTGTAGACCAGGTGCAGCTCGTCCACCCCGCCCTCGTCGGCCCCGGCGATGAAGTCGTTGGTGACACGCTCACCGATGGTCCGGGCCGACTCGAAGTCCGGGTTCTCGGAGATCCCGGTCCACTGGGCGGCGTACTCGCGGCGGCGGAAGTCGTAGTAGCTCACGGCCTTGCGGCCGATGAGGTAGGGCACGACCTCCTTGTCCTCGTTCTGGAGCTTCTCGATGAGCTCGGCGCTCTTCTTGATCGCCGAGACCGAGTAGGCGCCCGCCAGACCTCGGTCGCTGGTCACGATGATGACCCCGGAGCGCCGGACGTCCCGCCGCTCCGTGGTCAGCGGGTGGTCCGCGTCGGAGTAGGTCGCCACCGCGGACACCGCGCGGGTGAGCGCCGTCGCGTAGGGGGTCGACTCAGCGACCCGCTGGCGCGCCTTGACCACCCGGGAGGCCGCGATGAGCTCCATCGCGTTGGTGATCTTCTGGATCGACCGGACAGACCGCGTGCGCTGCCGGTAGACCCGGATCTGCGCTCCCATGACTCTCCGCCTCTCTTCGTCGTCTACGTCGTCGCGTTCGCGTTCGTTGCGCTCAGCCGGCTCAGCCGCGCTGCTGACGGACGATCTGCGCCTGGTTGATCTGGTCGGCGGTGATCTCGTCGTGCTGCTCGGTGCCGGCCTGGGTGCCACCGTCGGCGGCCGCGACGAACTGCTCCTTGAAGCTGCCCACCGCCTCCTGCAGGCCCTGCTTGGTGCCGTCCTCGAGCTTCTTGACCTCACGGATGGAGTCGAGGATGCCGCTGTGCTCGCGCCGCACGAAGTCGAGGAACTCCGCCTCGAACCGCTGCACGTCCTCCACCGCGACGTCGTCGAGCTGACCGGTGGTGCCGGCCCAGATCACGACGACCTCCTCCTCGACCGGCATCGGCGAGGCCTGCGGCTGCTTGAGCAGCTCGACGAGGCGGGAGCCCCGCTCCAGCTGGGCGCGCGACGCGGCGTCGAGGTCGGAGGCGAACATCGCGAACGCCTCCATCGCACGGAACTGCGCGAGGTCCAGCTTGAGCCGACCGGAGACCTCTTTCATCGCCTTGATCTGCGCGTCACCACCGACGCGGGAGACGGAGACACCCACGTCGATCGCCGGGCGGACGTTGGAGTTGAACAGGTCCGCCTGCAGGTAGATCTGGCCGTCGGTGATGGAGATGACGTTGGTCGGGATGTATGCCGACACGTCGCCCGCCTTGGTCTCGATGATGGGCAGCCCCGTCATCGAGCCGGCGCCCATCTCGTCGGAGAGCTTGGCGCAGCGCTCCAGCAGGCGGCTGTGCAGGTAGAACACGTCACCCGGGTAGGCCTCGCGGCCCGGCGGGCGGCGCAGCAGCAGGGACACGGCGCGGTAGGCCTCGGCCTGCTTGGACAGGTCGTCGAAGACGATGAGGACGTGCTTGCCCTGGTACATCCAGTGCTGGCCGATGGCCGACCCGGTGTAGGGCGCGAGGTACTTGAACCCGGCCGCGTCGGACGCGGGTGCCGCGACGATGGTGGTGTACTCCAGCGCGCCGGCCTCCTCCAGGTCGCCGCGCACACCGGCGATGGTGGAGTTCTTCTGACCGATGGCCACGTAGATGCAGCGCACCTGCTTGTCCGGGTCCCCGGACTCCCAGTTCTGCTTCTGGTTGATGATCGTGTCGACGGCAACGGTGGTCTTGCCGGTCTGGCGGTCGCCGATGATCAGCTGCCGCTGGCCGCGGCCGATCGGGATCATCGAGTCGATGGCCTTGATGCCGGTCTGCAGCGGCTCGTGCACGGACTTGCGCTGCACCACGGTCGGCGCCTGGAGCTCGAGCTGCCGGCGGCCCTCGTGCTTGATCTCACCCATGCCGTCGAGCGGGTGACCCAGCGGGTCGATCACGCGGCCGAGGAAGTCGTCGCCGACCGGGACGGAGAGGACCTCACCGGTGCGCTTGACCTCCTGGCCCTCGTCGATGCCGGCGAAGTCACCCAGGATCACGACACCGATGTCGTCGACGTCGAGGTTCAGGGCCAAACCCAGCGTGCCGTCCTCGAACTCCAGCAGCTCGTTGGCCATCGCCGAGGGCAGGCCCTCGACGTGGGCGATGCCGTCACCGGCATCAGCGACCCGACCGACCTCTTCGCGGGACGCCGTACCGGGCTCGTAGGACTGGACGAACTGGTCCAGCGCGTCGCGGATCTCCTCCGGACGGATCGTGAGCTCCGTCATGTCTCTCTCCTCGTGTGCGGCTCTGGTGGCCGGAAGTGCGTGGGTGGGGTGGGTGGGGGTCGGCCGTGCGGTGGCCGCGCCGTCAGCCGGCGAGCTGGCGCCGCGCCTCGTCGAGGCGCCGCAGGATCGTGCCGTCGATGACCTCGTCGCCGACGTGGATGCGCAGCCCGCCCAGCACGTCGGGGTCAACGACCACGTTGACCTGGATCATCCGGTCGTAGATGCGGGCGAGCGCCCGCGCCAGCCGCTCCCGCTGGCTGCTCTCGAGCGCGCGTGCGGTGAAGACCGTGGCGGTGAGCTGCTCGCGCCGGCGGGCGATCACCGAGAGGTAGCCCTCGACGATCCGGTCGAACCTGCGGCCCCGCGGTGCGACGACGGCGTGGCGGACCAGCCGCACCGTCTCCGGCGCTGTGCGCCCCTCCAGCAGCCGCTCGACCAGGTCGGCCCGGGCCTCGGTGGACGCCTGCTGCTCGTTCACCGCCCGGCGCAGGTCCGGGGTCCCCGCGACGAGCCGACCGAAGCGGAACAGCTCGTCCTCGACGGCGTCGAGGCGCTCCCCGGCCTCGGCACAGGCGACGACGGCCTCGACCCCGAGGTTCTCCACGGTGTCGGCCAGGTCACGGTCACGGGACCAGCGCTGGCTGACGAGCGTCTCCAGCACGTGGGCGGTCGCGGTGCTCACCTTGCCCGAGAAGAGCCGGGTGACCAGCTGGCGCTTGGGCGCACCCTCCCGCGAGGGGTCGACCAACGCGCGACGCAGGGCGGCGTTGCCGTCGACCGCGGCCGTCACGGCGAACAGCTCCTCGGCGAGCTGGTTCCAGTCGACGCCGCTGTGCAGCGCGGCGGCCAGGGCGTCCCGGCCCGCGGTCACGGCGGCGCGTGATGAGCCGAGCATCAGACCTCCTGCCCGGCGCCCGACCCCACGGCCTCGGGGCGGACCTCGCCCGCCTCCAGCTCGGCGAGGAAGCGGTCGACGATGCCCTTCTGGCGGACGTCGTCGTCCAGCGACTCCCCGACGATGCGGCTGGCCAGGTCGGTGGAGATCCGACCCACCTCGCTGCGCAGCGACACGATCGCCTGCTGGCGCTCGGCCTCGATCTGCTTGTGCGCCGACTCGGTGATGCGCGTCGCCTCGGACTGCGCCTGCTTGCGCATGTCCGCGAGGATCGCTGCGCCCTGCTCCTTGGCCTCCTCGCGGATGCGGGCAGCCTCGGCGCGGGCGTCGGCCAGCTGGGCCTTGTACTCCTGCAGCGCGGCCTGAGCCTCCTGCTGGGCCTGCTCGGCCTTGTGCATGCCACCCTGGATGGCCGCCGTCCGGTCGGCGTAGGCCTTCTCGAGGCGGGGCACCACCTTCTGCTTCACGACGATGTAGAAGATCGCGAAGAAGACGAAGCCCGCGATGAGCTCACCCCACTGGGGGAGGATCACCGAGCTGTTCGGATCGGGCGCGTTGTCAGCGCTGGCGATGCTGGCGATGAAGTGCACGGGAACTCCTAGTGCATCGGTGCCGATGGGTGCGGTCCCTGCTCACTACTTGTTGATGAAGAAGAGCACCAGACCGAAGATGGCGAGCGCCTCGGCGAAGGCGAAGCCGAGGATGGCGATCGACTGCAGCATGCCGCGGGCCTCGGGCTGACGAGCGACACCGTTGATGTACGCGGCGAAGATCAAGCCGATGCCGATACCGGGGCCGATGGCGGAAAGGCCGTAACCCACGATCGCAATGTTGCCTGACACGTTCGTCTCTCTTTCATTCGTTGGTCTCCCCGAACGGACCGGGGAGGCATTCCAGGGTTGGAACAGCGTGTTGCCTTGCTAGCTATGAAGTTGTGGTCCACCGGGGCCGGCTGGCTCCGGCTGGTGGCTCAGTGCTCGTCGGCCAGCGCCGTGGCGATGTAGGACGCGGCGAGGAGGGTGAAGATGTAGGCCTGCACGACCTCGATGAGTGCCTCGAACGCGGTCATGACGAACGCGAGGATGTAGGTGGGCACCGAGATCGCCTTCAGGAAGAAGTCGCCGTGGATCAACATGTACTCGCCACCGAGGATGAACACCAGCAGCAGCATGTGCCCGGCGAGCATGTTGCCGAACAACCGCATGCAGAGGGTCAGCGGTCGGGTGACGAAGAAGGAGAAGGTCTCCAGGACGATGACGATGGGAACGATCCAGCCCGGCAGCCCCGGAGGGGAGAAGGACCGGAAGTAGCCGGTCAGCCCGTGCTTCTTGAAGCCCAGGTAGTGGTAGATGACGTAGACGACGATCGTGAACGCCATGGGGAAGGCGATCCGGCTGAACGTCGGGAACTGGAAGAACGGGATGATGCCGTAGAGGTTGTTCACCAGCAGCACGAGGAACATCGAGAACAGGAACGGCACGAACCGCAGGAAGTCCTTGCTGCCGATCATGTCGCGGGCGAGGTCGTTGCGGATGAACCCGTAGATGCCCTCGGTCAGCCACTGCCCCTTGCTCGGGACCACGGCGGCCTTGCGGGAGGTCGCGACGAACCACCAGGACAGCGCGGCGATCGAGATGATGAAGATCAGGATGGGCCGCGTGAAGGCGAACTGACCACTGCCGAACAGGGGCTGCCAGAAGTCCTCGGTCGTGGGCGCATGGAAGCCTCCGCCATCACTGGCGGCCAGCGCCCCGTTCACAGCGAGCAGAGGGATGCTCACGACGTCTCCTTGGTCATCGGCAGCGGACGGGCGAAAGTCGGGTTCCCCATGGCGGCGGGCGCCACAGTGCGACCTCGGGGCAGCCGGACATGGGCACGCGTCCCCGAGGCGGTCAGTGAGTACCGTACCGGAACCACAGGAGGTACAGCGAAAGCGCCATACCACCGATGATGCCGATCGGCAGGAAGAGCGACAGGTGCAGGAAGTGGTCGAGCAGCCAGCCGATCCCTCCGAAGACGATCGGCCCGGAGATCACCGAGGCCATCGCGTCCCACTCGGGACTGCGCTGCATGCCGGGGTAGCCGGCGTCCGGGTCGGGGGGACCCGACGACCCGTCCGGTCGCTCCTCGGGCTCCCGCGGCGAGCCCTGCTCGCGCTCCACCATCTCGTCCTCGCAACTGCACGTTCACGGTGTGCCGCCCGCGTGGTGCGTCGGCACGGAAGGGTGCGGGTCGTCATACACCGGCTGGCGCATGCGCAGGTAGGCCCGCACCTGGAAGACCTGCCACACGATCGTCGCGACGAAGACGGCGAGGCCACAGGCCCACCCATCGAGCCACGCTACCTGTCCCAGCAGGAGCACGACGACTCCGAGGAAGACCAGCTGGCCGAGGTAGACCGCCATCGCTCCGGCGAACACCGCCACGGGGTTCGCCTCGACGATGCGGATCATCACCTTCAGGCCGGCGGCGAAGAACAGCACGGCGATGGCGACGCCGATCGCGGCGGCCGCCGCTCCGCTGCCCCCGCGCAGGAGACCGAACACGAGCACGGTCAGGGCACCCACCACGAGGGTCGGCAGGAGCGCGCCGCGCAGCATCGCGGCGAAGGGCGCGCTCACTGCGGGGGTAGCGCCCGCTACCGATCGCTGGGGGGACTCCATGTCCGGGTACTCACCATCTGCCCGGTCGGGCGTCGTCGTTGGCGACTCGTGAGGAGGGGATTTTCGTTCGTTCGAACGCTTGTGAATGCTATCACAAGCGTGAAACCGGTCTCCACCGCGGAAGTCCCCAGGTGAGGAGGAACGCGAAGACGGCCGCCCCGAGGATGACCCCGGCGGCCACCCACACCTCGACGAACGCGAAGGAGACGGCGCCGAGGGCGATGATCGCCGACCACAGGTAGAGCAGCAGCACCGCGCGCCGGTGGCTGTGCCCGAGCTGCAGCATCCGGTGGTGCAGGTGGTGGGCGTCCGGGGTCCACGGGGCCTGGCCGCGCCTGATCCGGCGGGTGACGGCGAGCAGCACGTCGAGCAGCGGCACCGTGAGGATGGCCAGCGGGAGCACGATCGGCAGCAGGTAGGCGGCCGCCAACGAGGTGCCGCTGAGGTTGGAGGACGGGTCGATGCTGCCGGTCATCGAGATCGTCGCGGCCGCGAGCAGCAGCCCGAGCAGCAGCGCCCCCGCGTCGCCCATGAACAGCCGCGCGGGGTGGAAGTTGTGCGGCAGGAAGCCCACGCACACGCCGACCAGGGCAGCGGTGATGAAGGTGGCGGAGGAGAAGACGTTCGGCGGGTCGTAGCTGCGCGAGATCAGGTAGGACCAGGCGAAGAACGCCAGCGCCGAGATGCCCACGATGCCCGCGGCCAGCCCGTCCAGTCCGTCGACGAAGTTCACCGCGTTGGTCGAGATGACCACGATGATGACGGTCAGCGGCACCAGCACCTGGGTGGGCAGCACCGTGACCCCGCCGATGGGCAGGGACAGCAGCTGGACTCCCCCGAACGCCATGACCCCGGCGGCGATCATCTGGCCGGCGAGCTTGGTGAGCCAGTCCAGGCCGTGGATGTCGTCGATGGCACCCAGCGCGCAGATGATGGCCGCTCCGCCGAGCACCGCCACGAGCTGGTCGGTCTGGAACAGCTGGGACAGGTAGGGCAGTCGGGTGGCGGCCAGCATGGCCGCGGCGAAGCCCATGAGCATCGCCACCCCGCCCATGCGCGGGATCGGCACCGCGTGGACGTCGCGTTCGCGCACCGGTGTGAAGGCCCCCGTGCGGACGGCGAGCCACCGGACCAGGGGCGTCGCGGCATACGTCATGGCGGCAGCCACGACGAAGACCAGGACGTACTCGCGCACGGGGTCACTGCCTCGGAACGGGGGACGGTGTCCTCCTGAGGGTATGCCGACCGCCTGCGTGTGCGTCGCAGCGGCGGCTGTGTGCCGCCCGGGTGGGCGCCTCAGCGGCGCCGACGAAGAGGGTCGGCGGCCTGCTCCCCCTCGTCCGCCTCGACGCCGACCGGGCCCGGCGCGGACAGCCCGAGGCGGTCCATGAGGGCGAGGGCGTCGAACGGCGCGTGGACCTTCACGTCGTTGTCGAAGTAGACGAAGACGTCGCAGCCGGCGTCGGCCCAGGCCGCGCACCGCCCGGCCCAGTGGTCCAGGGCGTCGGGGGTGTAGCCGCTGACGTAGAGCTCCTCGGCCCCGTGCAACCGGACGTGGACGAAGTCGGAGGTGACCTCCTCCAGCAGTGGCCACTTCCCGGCGGTGTCGGCGACGACCACACCGATGTCGTGCCGACGCAGCAGGTCGAGCACCGCCGAGTCGGTGTAGCTGCCGTGCCGCACCTCGAGGGAGTGACGGATCGGCCGGTCCCCGAGAGCCGTGGTGAGCGCGCGGTCGTCGGGCACCTTGGCGTCGTGCCGCGCGGCGAGTTGCGCGGCCGCCGTCGTCGTGCGCGGCAGCAGCGCGAAGAACTGCGTCAGACGTCCGGGGTCGGCGCGCAGCACCGGGGGCAGCTGCCACAGCACCGGACCGAGCTTCGACCCGAGCGCGAGCACCCCGGAGGCGAAGAAGTTCGCGAGCGCGGTCTCCACGCCGACGAGCTTGAGCATGTGCGTGATGTAGCGGCCACCCTTGACGGCGAAGACGAAGTCCTCCGGCGTCTCGGCGGCCCAGCGCGCGTAGCTGCTGGGCCGCTGCAGCGAGTAGAACGAGCCGTTGATCTCCACCGAGCCGAACCGGGAGGCGGCGTACTCCAGCTCTCGGCGCTGGGGCAGGCCGGGCGGGTAGAAGGTGCCGCGCCAGCGGGCATAGCGCCAGCCGGAGATGCCGACGCGGATCCGCCCGCCGGTCATGGCTCCCCTCTCGTCAGTCCCCGGAGCTCTCCCGGTCGGGCTCGTCGGAGGACGGCGTGTCCGTGGCGTCGCCGTGGCCCTCGGGCGCGCCGTCCAGGCGCACCTCGCCGAGCACCTCCTGCAACGCCTCGGGAGGCAACGCCCCGGCGCGCAGGACGCTCGGCACGTCGCCGGTGCAGTCGAGGATGGTGGAAGCCTCGCCGCCGGCGGCCGTTCCGCCGTCGAGGTAGACCTCGACCGAGGAGCCGAGCTGCACCGCGGCCTCCGTGACCGTGGTGGCCGCCGGCTGGCCGGTGCGGTTGGCCGACGTCACGGCCATCGGGCCGACCTCGTCGAGCAGGGCCAGTGCGGTGTCCTCCCTGGGCATCCGCACCGCGACGGTGCCGTTGGTCTCGCCGAGGTCCCACATCAGCGACGGCTGGGCGTGCAGCACGAGGGTGAGCGGGCCGGGCCAGAACGCCTCGATGAGGGATCGCGCGTAGTCGGGCACCCGGGTGGCGAGGCCGTCCACGGTGCGCGGGTTCGGCACGAGCACCGGTGGGGGCATGTCGCGTCCCCGCCCCTTGGCCTCCAGCAGGGCGGCGACGGCGTCCGCGTCGAACGCGTCCGCCCCGATGCCGTAGACCGTGTCGGTCGGGAGCACCACCAGGCCCCCGTCCCGGACGACCTCGGCGGCCTGCTTGACCCCTGCCGCCCGGCTCTCCTCGCTGGTGCAGTCCACCACGCCACTCATCGGTTCCTCCTAGACATCACTCCCGAAGTCTCCCCCACCGAAGTCACCGAAGCCGCCCCCACCCAGGTCGCCGTAGCCTCCGCCACCGCCGTAGTCCGCACCGCCGCCGCTGTAGTCCCCACCACCGTCGTAGCCGCCGTAGCCGCCGTCCTCGTAGCCACCGTCGTAGCCGGCGGCCTGCACGTCGCCCCCCGAGCCGTCCGTTCCGGGGTCTGCCTGCCCGTCGTTGCCTTGCCCGTCCGCGCCCTGCCCGTCGCCCCCTTGCCCGTCGTTGCCTTGCCCGTCCGCGCCCTGGCCCTCGTTGCCCTGGCCGGTGCCGTCACCGAACCCGGCTCCCGGATCGTCGGCGAACAGCTCCTGCGCGATCGCGCTGCCGACGAACGCGCCGGCCATGCTGCTGAGCAGCATCGAGCCGATTCCCATGCCGAGACCCGGTCCCATCCCGAAGCCGCCCCCGAAGGTGCGCCGGATCGAGCCGGGGTTGAGCACCTCCATGCGCGTGGTCGACCGGGCCAGCGAGCGCGGTGAGTCGTCCTGCGGACGCTCGGCCTCCGGCAGGTCCTGGCTGAGCCGGCGCAGCACCTCCTGGCGCTGCTCGGGAGTCAGCCGGGCGAAGGCCTGCTCGTGCGCCTGCTCGATCTTCTCCGGGGGCGCGGTCCGCAGCAGGTACTGGTAGCGCTCGATCGCCTGCCCGTCGCTCAGCCCCTCACCGCCCGTCGCGGCAGGGACGCTCTCCTGCCGCTGGCTGCCCGTGTCGCCGCGTCCGAACAACCTGTCCCAGAACCCCATCACTGTGCCCTTTCGCCGGTGGCGCGTCCACGCTGCCCGCTCAACGAACCGTGTCTGCTGCTCGTGCCACGATCACGCAGGTGAGCGAGTTGAGCGAGTTGGACCTGTCAGGGACCGCGCTGCGGGAGCGCGACGACGTGGCAGCCGGGCCACACCGTCTGGTCGAGTGCGACCTCCGCGGCGCCGACCTGCGCGGACTGGACCTCGGCGGGTGGCAGTTCGTGGGCTGCACGTGCGACGAGGCACGCCTGCACGGCGCGACCTGCGACGAGGCGGTCTGGACCGGCGGGAGCGCCCGGCGAGCGCAGTTCGTCGACGTCGACCTCGGCTCGGCACGCTTCCACGACGTCGATGCGAGCGACGCGCGGTTTGCCGGGTCGCTGACCACGGGGGCGGTGTTCGAGGGATGCCGGTTGATGGGCGCCACCTTCGCCGACAGCCGCGGGCTGGGGATGCAGTTCCTGCGGTGCAACCTGTATGCCGCGGACCTCACCGGCGTCGTGCTCACCGGGGTCCCGCTGAGCGGGCTGCGACTCACCGAGGCGGTGCTGCGGGGCGCGGACCTGCGCGGCAGCGACCTGTCCGGCGCGGAGATGCTGCACGTCGACCTGTTCGACGCCAACCTCACCGGCACCGACCTGCGCGGCGCCGACCTCGGCGAGCTGGACCTCGACGGGCTGCGGGCGCTCAAGGGCGCGATCATCACGCCCGTGCAGGCGACCCGGCTGCTCGAGGCACTGACCGGCGTGACGGTGGTCGAGTAGGCCCGCCGACCGGCGTCCGCCGCGCTCAGCCGTCGCGCGGGACCCGGTGGGCCGTCACGACACGGGGCCGGCCGGTGAGGTCCTTGTGGTCCGCGACCTCGCGCCACACACCGGCGCGCTCGAGGGCATCGGGCAGCCACGTGCCCTGCACGTCCGCGTGCTCCATCACGAGGGCACCCTCGTCCCGCAGCAGGTCCGCGGCGCGGGCGGCGAGCGCCAGGGGAACGGCGAGCCCGTCGAGGCTGCCGCCGTAGAGCGCGAGCTCGGGGTCGTGGTCGCGGACCTCAGGTTCGGTGGGGACCATTCCCTCGGGGATGTACGGCGGGTTGCACACGACCACGTCGACGCGGCCGGCGAGCTCGGGGAAGGCGATGGCGGCGTCACCGAGCCGGAGCTCGACGTCGAGCCCGGTGCGCTCGCGGTTCTGCAGCGCCCAGGCGTGCGCCTCGGGCGAGAGCTCGACGGCGTACACCTGCGCGAGCGGCACCTCGTCCTTGACGCTGAGCGCGATCGCCCCCGAGCCGGTGCACAGGTCGACGACGACGGCGCGCGAGGTCTCGTGGGCAGCGGCAATCGCCAGCTCGGCGGTCAGCTCCGTCTCCGGACGCGGCACGAACACGCCCGGGCCGACGGCCAGCTCGAGGCGACGGAACCCGGCCCGGCCGGTGAGGTGCTGCAGGGGGATCCGTCGGGCGCGCTCGGCGACCAGCTCCTCGAACCGGTCCCAGTCCGCGGGGACCGCGTCGCCGAGCACCATCCGGCGGTGCAGCTCGGCGGGGTCGCAGCCGACGACATGCGCGGCGAGCGCGATCGCGTCGGTCTCCGGACTGGGCACGTCGTGCTCGGCGAGCAGCTGGGCCGCCTGCCGGACCGCGTCGCTCAACCGGGTACTCATCAGCCGGCCGAGCCGTCGCCGACCGCCGCCATCTGCGCGGCCTCGTCGGCGTCGACGGCGGACTGGATCACCGGGTCGAGATCGCCGTCGAGCACCGCGTCGAGGTTGTAGGACTTGTAGCCGGTGCGGTGGTCGGCGATCCGGTTCTCGGGGAAGTTGTACGTGCGGATCCGCTCGGACCGGTCCACCGTGCGGACCTGCGAGCGCCGCAGGTCCGAGGCCGCCTCGGCAGCCTCGTCGACCGCCAGCTGGTGCAGCCGGGCGCGCAGCACGCGCAGCGCCTGCTCCTTGTTCTGCAGCTGGGACTTCTCGTTCTGGCAGGACACCACCAGACCGGTCGGCAGGTGGGTGATCCGCACCGCCGAGTCGGTGGTGTTGACGCTCTGCCCGCCCGGCCCCGAGGAGCGGTAGACGTCGATCTTGAGGTCGTGCGGGTTGATCTCGACCTCTTCGGGGTCGTCCACCTCCGGCATGACCAGCACCCCCGCGGCGGAGGTGTGGATCCGCCCCTGGCTCTCGGTGACCGGCACCCGCTGCACCCGGTGCACGCCGCCCTCGTACTTGAGCCGCGCCCACGGCGCCTCCCCGGGTTCGGGCGTGCCCTTGGCGTGGATGGCCACCCGCACATCCTTCCAGCCACCGAGGTCGGACTCGGTGCCGTCGAGGACCTCGGCCTTCCAGCCGTGGTGCTCGGCGTAGCGCAGGTACATCCGTACCAGGTCGCCCGCGAAGAGCGCCGACTCCTCGCCGCCCTCCCCAGCCTTGACCTCGAGGATCACGTCGCGGTCGTCGTCGGGGTCGCGCGGCAACAGCAGGGTGCGCAGTCGCGCCTCGGCCGCGGTCAGCGCCTCCTCCAGCGCCGGCACCTCCTCGGCGAAGCCGGCGTCCTCCTCGGCGAGCTCACGGGCGGCCGCCAGGTCGTCGCAGGCGGTGCGCCACGTCCGGTAGGCGGCGACGGTCGGCCCGAGGGCGGCATACCGCTTGTTGAGGCGACGCAGCCGGTCGGGGTCCGCGTGCACGGCCGGGTCCGCCAGCTGGCGCTCCAGGTCGGCGTGCTCCTCGACCAGGGCTGCTGCGGACTCGAGCATGGCGCCTTCTTCCGGTCTGGACGGTCACTCGGCGGGACGAGGCAGGTCCCGGACAAACGACACCGCCGACCCCCGGGACGAACGTCAGCGGGGACCGGCGGTGCGGGAAAGCTACTTGGCGGCCTTCTTCTTGCCGTAGCGGGCCTCGAAGCGGGCCACGCGGCCACCGGTGTCGAGGATCTTCTGCTTGCCGGTGTAGAAGGGGTGGCACTGCGAGCACACGTCGGCGTTGATCTTGCCGGAGGTGGCGGTGCTGCGGGTCTGGAACGTCGCGCCGCACGTGCAGGTCACGGTGGTCTCGACGTACTCGGGGTGGATGTCGGTCTTCAACGCTGCTCCTTGGGGGGTGTCGTGCGCCGGGTCGTCCGCCGTCCGTCGGCGCTCCGTGGAGACCTCGCGGGCGGCGGCCGTGAACCGGCAGCCGGTGAGCAAGTGTGCCAGATCAGGGCACGTATGCCGAAACGCAGGTGGGTGCCCCCGCATTCCCCCTCGCCACCACCCCCTTCCCACGTCCCCCGTCCCCCACCGCTGTCCCCACCCGCCGTCCCCCACCGCCGATCTAGGGACTCTCCGCGCAATCTAGTACTACAGCCGCACTTATGGTGAGGCGCCGCGGCGGGCGTAATGGCAGCGTTGGGCACGGGCTTGGTGTCGGCGTCGCCAGTGGGACCAGTTGAGCACGTCGCTGATAGCGGGTGGTCGGTGCCAGATGAGGTGGGCCAGTAGGGCCCGGACTTCGGGCACTGTCAACGGGATTAGGTCCTCGGCTGGCTTGGCTGGTGCCCCCTTTTTGCGGCTCCCCTGACTCTTCCGTGGGTGGTTGAGCGCGCCTGAATGAGTGCACGCCGTTCTCTTGTCTAGGTTCTGGCTTGTCGAGAGTCGCAGAACTACAGAGCGGAGAACGGCGTGCAGAACGCAACCCTATGGCGTGCCCTGCTGGGCGTCGAGCGGACGGTCATCGAGGATGTCGAGCTCGTGGAAGACGAGCAGGTGCTCATCGCGCATGTGCGCCCGAAGAAGGGCGCCCGGGGGCGGTGTGGGCGCTGCCAGCGGCGGGCGCCTTGGTACGACCACGGCGAGGGCCGCCGACGGTGGCGCGGGCTGGACCTGGGGCTGGTGCGGGTGTGGTTGGAGGCTGACGCGCCCCGGGTGAGCTGTCCCGAGCACGGCCCGACCGTGGTTGCGGTGCCCTGGGCCCGGCACGGGGCTGGGCACACCCACGACTTCGACGCCCAGGTCGCCTGGCTGGCCACGCACTGCTCGAAGACGACGGTGACCGAGTTGATGCGCATCGCCTGGCGCACCGTCGGGTCGATCATCGCCCGGGTGTGGGCCGAGGTCGAGGCGGTCCACGACCGGTTCTCGCAGGTGCGGCGGATCGGGATCGACGAGATCTCCTACCGTCGCGGGCACAAGTACCTCACGGTGGTGGTCGACCACGACAGTGGGCACTTGCTGTGGGCCGCCCCGGGCCGGGACAAGGCCACCGTGCACCGGTTCTTCGACGCCCTCGGACCCGAGCGGTGCGCCCGGATCACCCACGTGTCCGCCGACGGAGCCGACTGGATCAGCGCCGTGGTCGCCCAGCGGTGCCCGACCGCGGTGCGCTGCGCCGATCCGTTCCACATCGTCAAGTGGGCCACCGAGGCGTTGGATGAGGTCCGGCGCCAAGCCTGGAACGAAGCCCGTGGCGCGGTCGGCAGGCGTCGGGCCGGGCGGGCCAGTGGGCATGCCAAGGCGCTCAAGCACGCCCGGTTCGCGCTGTGGAAGAACCCGCAGAACCTCACCGAGCGCCAGCAGGCCAAGCTGGCCTGGGTGGCCAAGGCCGACCCGAGGCTGTACCGGGCCTACCTGCTCAAGGAGCACCTGCGCATGGTGTTCCAACTCGACGTCGACGAGGCCGCCGAAGCCCTCGACGTGTGGATCGGATGGGCGCGGCGCTGCCGAATCCCCGCCTTCGTCGAACTGCAGCGACGCATCGTCAAGCACGCCGACTCGATCCTCGCGGCGATCGAGCACGGACTATCGAACGGACGCATCGAATCGGTCA
>NZ_DASSTI010000122.1:0-8215 GCF_035708005.1 Segeticoccus sp.
CTGCACGCCCCCGACCGCCGCGCCGAGCGGACTAGAGGCCGAGCGCCTCCGCGGCCTCGCGCGAGGAGTCGCGCAGAAACATCGTGCAGCGCCGCTGCTCGTCGGTCTCGCCGATCGCGCTGGCGGCCCGGGCGAGGGCCCCGAGCGCACGCAGGAAGCCGCGGTTCGGCTCATGCGACCACGGCACCGGGCCCTGACCCCGCCAGCCGTTCCGGCGCAGCGCGTCCAGCCCGCGGTGGTAGCCCGTGCGGGCGTAGGCGTAGGCGTCGACCACTCGGCCGTCGTCGAGCGCATCCTCGGCGAGCACGGCCCAGGCCAGGCTGGACGCCGGGTACATCCGCGCCACGTCGGTGGGGTCGACCCCCTGCGCGAGCCGGTCGGCGGCCGGGTCCGGCGGCAGCTCGGTGGCGGGGATGCCGAGGAGGTTGTCCGTTCCGCCAGCGGCGACGTCGGAGGAGCCGCGCGAGGGTTCCGTGGGTGACATGCCGTCCTTTCCTCAGGCGCTCTTGCCCGCGCTGGTGCCCGCGCTGCGCAGGTTCTCGCAGGCCGTCACGACGCGGGCCGCCATACCGGCTTCTGCTTCCTTGCCCCACGCGCGGGGGTCGTACTGCTTCTTGTTGCCCACCTCGCCGTCGATCTTGAGCACGCCCTCGTAGTTGCTGAGCATGAAGCCGGCGACCGGGCGGGTGAAGGCGTACTGCGTGTCGGTGTCGACGTTCATCTTCACCACGCCGTAGTCCACCGCTGCGGAGATCTCCTCCGGCAGCGAACCCGACCCACCATGGAAGACGAGGTCGAACGGCTTGGCGTCGGCCGGCATACCGTGCGCCTCGGCGACGGCCTCCTGGCACTGCTTGAGGATCTCGGGGCGCAGCTTCACGTTGCCCGGCTTGTAGACGCCGTGCACGTTGCCGAAGGTCAACGCCGTCATGTAGCGGCCGTTCTCGCCGAGGCCGAGGGCCTTCGCCGTGGACAGCGCGTCGCCGGGCGTCGTGTAGAGCTTGTCGTTGATGGCGTTGGCGACGCCGTCCTCCTCGCCGCCGACGACGCCGATCTCGACCTCGAGGATGACGTGGGCGTCCTTGGCGAGCGCGAGCAGCTCCTCCGCGATCTGCAGGTTCTCGTCGAGCGGCACCGCCGAGCCGTCCCACATGTGCGACTGGAACCAGGGCGTGCCGCCGTTCTTGACCCGCTCGGTCGACGCGGCCAGCAGCGGCCGGACGAACCCGTCGAGCTTGTCCTTGGGGCAGTGGTCGGTGTGCAGCGCGATGTTGACGTCGTACTTCCTGGCCACCTCGTGCGCGTAGGCCGCGAGCGCCAGGGCGCCGGTCACCATGTCCTTGACCGTCGGCCCGGACAGGTACTCCGCACCGCCCGTCGACACCTGGACGATCCCGTCGCTGCCGGCTTCGGCGAACCCGCGGATCGCGGCGTTCAGCGTCTGGCTGGAGGTGACGTTGATCGCGGGGTAGGCGAACGACCCGGCCTTGGCCCGGTCGAGCATGTCGGCGTAGACCTCGGGGGTGGCGATGGGCATCGGGGGCTCCTTCGGCTCGTTGTCGGCGCGCGACGACGCCGGCTGGCTCTGGCTGAGGTTCCTGTCGCCGATCCTCGCACACGGCGCGCGGCCCTCCCACCCGATGACCGACGACCTCGTGTGTGGCGTTTGGCCCGGCAATTCGACGGCGAAACGCCACGCACGGGGTCGTCAGTCGGGAGTGGGGCGGAGGGGCGAGTCGGCGGTGGGCCGTGGCGCCTGGTCGTACACGTGGCGTCGCACCCACGCGTGCATCGCGATCGCCGCGGCGGCGCCGGCGTTGATCGAGCGGGTCGAGCCGAACTGCGAGATGTGCAGCACCACGTCCGCGGCCTCCCGCGCCGCCTCGGACAACCCCGGCCCCTCCTGACCGAACAGCAGCAGGCAGCGCCGTGGCAGGTCGTAGGTCTCCAGCTCGCGCGAGCCGGGCAGGTTGTCGATGCCGATGATCGGTATGCCCGGGGCGTGCGCTGGCGGACGCGCGATCACTTCCCCGTGGGGGTGCGCGGCCGCCTCCCCGTGGGGTTGCGCAGCCGCCTCGCCGTGGGGTTGCGCAGCCGCCTCGCCGTGGGGGTGCGCGGCCGCCCGGCCGTCGCTCCCCCTCGCCCAGTGCACCAGGTCGGCGATGCTCGGGTGGTGGTACTCGTGCTGGTACCGGTCGGTCACCATCGCTCCGCGCCGGTTCCAGCGACGCCGGCCCACGATGTGGAACGCGGCCGCGTTGAACGCGTTCGCGGTGCGGATGACCGAGCCGATGTTGAAGTCGTGCCCCCAGTTCTCCACCCCGACATGGAAGGCGTGCCGCCGCGCGTCCAGGTCCGCGACGATCGCGTCGTGCCGCCAGTAGCGGTACCGGTCCACGACGTTGCGGCGGTCGCCCTCGGCAAGGAGGCGCTCGTCATACACGCTGGTGTCGTCGTCGCCACGGACCGGGGGCCACGGGCCCTCCCACGGGCCGACGCCGACCTCGCGCGCCTGCCCGAGCGCGTCGGGCTGCCCACGCCCACGCTGCTCGCCGGCGTCGCGCTGGTCCATGTCCACCTCGCTTTCAGGTCCTTCTCAGGCTGGTTCACGTACGCTTCGCCCCGTGATGCACTCGCTCGGCGGCCCAGGGTGGATGGACCCGAACTACCTGTTGCAGCAGTTCGGGCAGCAGTTCTTCTGGGTCAGCGTCGCGATCGTGTTCATCGAGTGCGGACTGCTCTTCCCGATCCTGCCCGGTGACTCACTGCTGTTCGCGATGGGGTTGTTCATCTCCAACGGCAGCGTCCACCTCAACCTCGGCGTGGCGCTGGTGGTTCTCAGCGTGGCGGCGTTCGCCGGCAACGTGGTCGGCTACGAGATCGGGCGCGCGGTCGGGTCGCCGCTGTATGAGCGGGACGGGCGCTTCCTCAAGAAGAAGTACTTCGACCAGACGCACGCGTTCTTCGACAAGCACGGCAACAAGGCGCTCGTCATCGGCCGGTTCGTGCCGGTGGTGCGCACCTTCATCACCGTCGTCGCCGGCATCGGCCGGATGGACCGCAAGCGGTTCTTCACGTGGAGCCTCGTCGGCGCGGTGCTGTGGGCGTGCTCGGTCACGCTGCTCGGGTACTTCCTCGGCAAGCAGTTCCCCGCGCTGGCCAACAACCTCGAGCTCGCGATCGTGGTCGTCGTCGCGCTCTCGCTCGTGCCCGCCGTGGTGGAGTGGCTGCGCCACCGCCACCAGGCCAAGTCGGCGATCTCCGCCCGGTCCGACGACTCCTCCGAGCAGCGGGCACTCGACGAAGAGGCTGCGCACCAGCGGACCGGCGAGCCCGCCGAGCGCACCACCGATCCCGAGCGCTGACCCACCCCGACTCCCGAGCGGGGCCTGCGCGGGTCGTCACGGTGTAGGCAGCAACCGGCGCGAACCGAGCACTGCCTAGGATCGTCGGCATGCCCGACGCCGAGACGATGGAGGCCGTGCTCGATGCCGCGCGCGAAGCCCTGACCGGGCAGAAGGTGCGGCTCCGCGAGCTGCGAGACCCCGACCTTGCGCAGCTGGTCGCGTGGTGGCGCGACCCGGAGGTTGCCGTCTTCAACGACCGCGTCCAGCCGCGGCCGGACAAGCCGGTCGAGGAGATGTTCCGCGCCTGGAGTGACAACGGGTCCCCCGCTGGTGCCGCGTTCTGCATCGAGACGCTGGACGGTGAGCTCGTCGGTCACGTGTCGCTGTGGGGCGCTGAGGTCCGCCACCGCTGCGCGACCTTCGGGATCGTGGTCGGGCCGAAACACCAGTCACGTGGCTACGGCACCGAGGCGACCCGCTTGATGGTCGACTTCGGCTTCAAGGAACTCGGGCTGCACCGGATCGAGCTGACGGTCAACGCCGAGAACGTCCGCGGCATCTCGGCCTATCGTCGCGCCGGCTTCGAGCAGGAGGGCGTCTTCCGGTCGAAGCTCTTCTACGGCGGATGCTTCCACGACCAGGTGGTCATGGCCGCGCTCAGCCCGCTCGACTGAGGACCCTCAGGCGGTCGGCCCGCCGCCGGGGCCGCTGCCGTAGTCGGTCGAGGACGGCGAGACGGGACTGCCCGGCTCCCCGGTCGGCGCCTGCCAACCAGCAGCCGGACCAGCCGCCGGACCAGCGCCGGGTCCACCGGGCCCGGCCGCAGCAGCGGCGCCCGCGCCCGGCGCCGTGGTGCCGAAGCTCACCTGCGGCGCCTCCCGCTGCGCCTGGTCCTCGACCTCGAAGTACTCCGCCTCGTGGATGTTCGCCATCCCCGCGATGATGTTCGTCGGGATGGACTGCACCTTGGTGTTCAGCTGGCGCACGTTGGCGTTGTAGTAGCGCCGACCGGCCGCGATCCGGTCCTCGGTCGCGGACAGCTCCTGCTGCAGGGCAAGGAAGTTCTGGTTCGCCTTGAGGTTCGGGTAGTTCTCCGCCACCGCGAACAGCCGGCCGAGGGCCTGGGTCAGCATGTTCTCGTTCTGCGCCGTCTGCGCCGGACCGGCGCCGCCGGCCATCGCCGCCGACCGGGCCTGCATGACGCCCTCGAGCGTCCCCCGCTCGTGCGCGGCATACCCCTTCACCGTCTCGACGAGGTTCGGGATCAGATCGTGCCGCCGCTTGAGCTCGACGTCGATCTGGTGCCACGACTCCTGCACGCGGTTGCGCAGCTTGATCAGGCCGTTGTACATCGCGATGAACCACAGCGCGAGCAGCACGATGATGACGATCACGATGATCGCGATGATGATCCCGGTCCCCATGGCTTGACGTCCCCGCTCTCGAGTCTGGTGCCCTTCCGAGGATCGTAGCCTGCGCACGGCCTCACGCCGGGTTACCCACAGGGCCTGCCTGGCGACTCCCGGGATGCCTCGGCTGGCCCTCCGAGCCGGTATGCCGACCCCGCACCCGGCAGCCCGCTCGGACCGGGCCGCGGGCACAGGCCAGACGAGCGTGCCACGGCCAGCCGTCCGCGCCCAGCGCGTTCAGGCCAGCCCGAGGTCCTCGAGCGTGTAGACGAACCGGTAGTCCAGCCCCTCGGCGCGGATCTTGTCGCCGGCGCCGGTGGCGCGGTCGGCGATCGTGGCGACGGCGACGACCTCGGCGCCCGCCTCGCGGACGGCGGCGACGGCGTCGAGCGGTGAGTTCCCCGTCGTGGTCGTGTCCTCGACCACGAGCACCCGGCGGCCCTCGATCGAGGGTCCCTCGATCCGCTGCTGCAGCCCGTGCGCCTTGCCGGCCTTGCGGACGACGAACGCGTCCAGCCGCTCCCCCGCCGCAGCGGCCGCGTGCAGCATCGCGGTCGCCACCGGGTCGGCTCCGAGCGTCAGCCCGCCCACCGCGCCATACGACAGGTCGCGGGTGAGCTCGCGCATCACGCGACCCACGAGCGGAGCGGCCTCGCCGTGCAGGGTGATGCGGCGCAGGTCGACGTAGTAGTCCGCCTCCTTGCCCGACGACAGCGTCACCCGCCCGTGGACGATCGCCTGGTCACGGATGATCTGCAGCAGTCGGGTCCGGTCGGCAGTGGGGTCGCTCACGGTGTCCGTCACAGGGCCACAGCCTATCGATGCTCACCGAGTGCGGCGCCCGGCGGTCACCGGGTGCGGCGGCCCGCCCCGATCGCCCCGGAGACGCGCCGCACGAGGGGACGCGGCGTCACCTTGAGCAGCGCCATGGTGGCCTTGTATGCCGGCCCCGGCACGCTGAGCACGCGCCCGCGCGCCACGTCCGCCAGGCAGTCGCGCACGAGCCGGTCGGCGTCGAGCCACAGCGGGCCGGGCAGCCGGGACATGTCCATGGCGGCGCGGTCGTGGAACTCGGTGCGGGTGAAGCCGGGGCACAGCGCCGTGGCGGTGACGCCGGTACCCCGCAGCTCGTTCGCGAGCGCCTCGGTGAACACGGTGACGAACGACTTCACCGCCGAGTAGCTGCTCATCACCACGAACCCCGACACCGACGACACGTTGATGATCGCGCCGTGCCCGCGCTCGCGCATCGCGCGTGCCGCGGCGTGCGACAGCACCATGACGGCCCGCACCATGACGTCGAGCGCACGTTCCTCATCGGCGAGGTCACCGTCGAGGAAGCCGTGCCCGAGCCCGAACCCGGCGTTGTTCACCAGCAGGTCCACCGGCCGGGTCGAGTCGGCGAGGCGCTGGGCGACCAGCCGGGTCTCGACGTCGAAGGACAGGTCGGCGACGAGCACCTCGACACCGACCCCGTGCGCCGACCGCAGCTCGGCGGCGACCTCCTCGAGCCGAGGCATGGTGCGCGCGACGAGGACGAGGTCGTGTCCCCGCACGGCCAGCTCACGGGCGAAGGCGAGGCCGATGCCGGCGGTGGCTCCGGTCACGAGTGCGGTACCCACCGTCCGACCCTAGTGCGGCCGCCGGACTGTCCGCGCGGCCACCTAAGGTGATCGCGTGCGCATCGCTACCTGGAACGTCAACTCCATCCGCACCCGCATCGGGCGGGTCGAGGCCTTCCTGCAGCGGCACGACGTGGACGTGCTCTGCCTGCAGGAGACCAAGTGCCGCGACGACCAGTTCCCGCTCATGGGGCTGAACGAGCTCGGCTACGAGGTCGCCCACCACGGGCTGAACCAGTGGAACGGCGTCGCCATCGCCTCGCGTGTCGGCCTGGAGGACGTGCAGATCGGCTTCGACGGCATGCCCGGGTATGGCGAGCCGCTGGCTGCCGAGGCCCGCGCCCTCGGTGCCACGTGTGGAGGCGTGCAGCTGTGGTCGCTCTACGTGCCCAACGGACGCGCGCTGGAGGACCCGCACCTGGCCTACAAGCTCGACTGGCTGGCCCAGCTGCAGGTCGCCGCCCAGGGATGGCTCAAGGAGGACACGGACGCGCAGATCGCGCTGTGCGGCGACTGGAACATCGCCCCGCAGGACGACGACGTCTGGGACATGACCGTGTTCGAGGGCGCCACCCACGTCTCGGAGCCCGAGCGCGCCGCCTTCCGGGCGATCGTCGACACCGGCTACACCGACGTGGTGCGGCCCTACACGCCGGGCCCGGGCGTCTACACCTACTGGGACTACACCCAGCTCAGCTTCCCCAAGCGCAAGGGCATGCGGATCGACTTCGTCCTCGGCTCCCCGGCCTTCGCCACGCGCGTCGAGGCCGCGATGATCGACCGGGAGGAGCGCAAGGGCAAGGGCCCGAGCGACCACGCCCCCGTGATCGTCGACCTCACGGACTGAACCTTCACGCGCGCGACTGCCGCCGGACCGCGCGCCCGAGCGGTCGGCGAGCACACGGCATACCCCTCAAACGGCGACTGACCACCCGGTCTGTGGCGTTTCGCCGGTCAGATCGATCGCGAAACGCCACCTACCAGGTGGTCAGTCGGGAGGGCGTCAGTGCTGGGGCGTCAGCACCAGCGCGTCGTTGACCTCGTCGAGGTCCACGACGACCGTGTCGCCGTCACGCACCTGCCCGGCGAGCAGCAGCTTGGCGAGCTGGTCGCCGATCTGGGTCTGCACCAGGCGGCGCAGCGGACGAGCACCGTATGCCGGGTCGAAGCCGGTGAGTGCCAGCCACTCCCGTGCCGCGTCGGTCACCTCGAGGGTGATCCGCCGGTCGCGCAGCCGCCTGGCCAGCGCGTCGACCTGCAGGTCGACGATGCGGGCCAGCTCCTCGGTGGTGAGCGCGTCGAAGATGACGATCTCGTCGAGCCGGTTGAGAAACTCCGGCTTGAACGACTGCCGGACCGTCGCCATGACGGCGTCCTTCTTGGCCTCGTCGGTCAGCTGCGGGTCGATGAGGAACTGCGAGCCGAGGTTCGAGGTCATCACGAGGATGACGTTGCGGAAGTCGACCGTACGGCCCTGCCCGTCGGTCAGTCGTCCGTCGTCGAGGACTTGCAGGAGAAGGTCAAATGTCTCCATATGGGCCTTCTCCACCTCGTCGAGCAGCACCACCGAGTAGGGCCGGCGGCGCACCGCCTCGGTGAGCTGGCCGCCCTCCTCGTAGCCGACGTAGCCGGGCGGGGCGCCCAGCAGACGTGCCGCACTGTGTCGTTCCTTGTACTCGCTCATGTCGATCCGCACCACGGCCCGCTCGTCGTCGAAGAGGAAGTCCGCGAGCGACTTGGCGAGCTCGGTCTTGCCGACACCGGTCGGACCGAGGAAGAGGAAGGAGCCGGTCGGGCGATCCGGGTCGGAGATCCCGGCCCGCGAGCGCCGGACCGC
>NZ_DASSTI010000123.1:0-5513 GCF_035708005.1 Segeticoccus sp.
GGGACGGCGACCAGTGCTCCCGCCGTGAGACCCATGCGCTTGGAGACCATGACCGTCCCCCTTCTGACCTGCAGGTGGTGCTGGCTGCACCCTGCTCGTCCAGTATGACGGTCACGCGGCGTGCGCGGTTGGGTCACCTACGGCAGCGGCATCGGCGACGCGTGCGTCAGTTGGTGCGACATCCAGTGCAGTGCGGTGGGGAGTTCCTTGCGCCACGTGGCGACGCTGTGCATGCCGCCGGGCACGATCATGGCGGTCACCTTCATCGGTGGCCTGACGTCGCGCAGGAACCGGCGGGTGTCGGCATAGCCGTCGGGGAAGGTCTCTCCGGTGCCGCTGGTGATGAACAGGTGCACGGGCGGGGGGAGGTAGTGGGTGATCAGCCACTCCGGGTCGTTGAGGTTGCGCAGTTGGGCGGAGCCGCCCCACAGGTTGCCGGTGGTCCGGTCCTGAAGGGTGTAGTAGTAGCCGGACAGCGAGATGCCGGCCTTGAACGTGCCGGAGTGGTGCAGGAGGATCTTGGTGGCACAGTAGCCGCCGGTGGAGTCGCCGACGATGCCCCAGTCGGCCGGGCGGACCCGGAAGGCGGCCTGCATCGCACTGGGCACCTCCTGTGACAGGAAGGTCTCGACCTGGGGGCCGTGCGGCACGTCGGTGCACTCGGTGTCCCGCGGCGGGGTGACGGTTGAGGGGATCATCACGAAGATCATCGGCGTGCTGCGGTGCTGCTGCACCAGCGACCTGCTGATGCCCGGGTAGTCGAACCGGGTGACCTCGGCCTGGGTCGCCCCGTAGTACCCACTGAGCGCCTCCACCGCGGGGAAGGTGTGGTGCGCCCACTGCGGCTGGAAGTACTGCGGGGGCAGGTACACATAACCGAGCACTGACAGGTCGGACTCCAAGCCCCGGATGGAGACCGTCTCCACGCGACCCTTCGTCGCCCACTGCGACTTGGTGGACCAGTTGGTGAAGCCGCGGACGACGAGCCGTCCGGTCTTGCCGCTCTTGGCCGGAATGGTGTGATTCGCCTTGGCCGGCAGGAGCGGACGATCGGCCGACCTGCTCGCCATGTCGCCCGCCTTCTGGTCACCCCCGTAGTGGCGGATCTGGGCCGCACTGCTGGTGCTCCCGACGATCTCCCCCCAGGTCGTGTAGAACGCCCCGTAGTGGTTGACGAGCGCAAGCGCGAGCAGCACCGCCAAGCCTTGGCTGAGCAGCACCAGGCCCGTGCGAGGAATCCAGCGCCGACTCTGTGGGCCGGGGATGCGCGGCCACAGCACCACGACGGCCACGAGCGACGCCACCGCTGCCACGCCGAGGATCACGAGCAGCGGGATTCCCATCAAGCTCACGCCACAGTCCCTTTCTCGTCAGCCGGGATCCATCCGGCTGCTGACAGGAGCGTGGGCCCGCAGGTTGTGAGGACGCTGGAAGGCCGCCGAGAGCTGGCCGGACGGCGTCGGTGCACGCGAGCTCCTGACGGACCCGACGTGCGGACCGCGGACCCCGTCACGGCGGCGATGGGCATACGCTGGCCCGCAAGCCGTGTCAGCGAAGAGTTGAGGAAACCGATGAAACGACACGAACTGCTGGCTGCCCTGCACCAGATCCTCGCGCCGCGGACGTACCTGGAGGTGGGCGTCAACAACGGCAGCAGTCTCGCCCTCTCGCGGGTGCCGAGCGTGGCGATCGACCCCGCCTACGGCATCACCAAGGAGATCCACACCGAGGCGCACCTGGAGCGCACGAGCAGCGACGAGTTCTTCGCGCGCCCGAACCCGTTGGAGCGCTTGCCGATCCCGGTCTTGGACCTGGCCTTCATCGACGGCATGCACCTGTCCGAGTTCGCCCTCCGCGACTTCATCAACGTCGAGCGCTGGACGACTCCGGCGAGTGTCGTCGTCTTCGACGACATGCTGCCGCGCAACGTCACGCAGGCGGCACGTGACCGCCACAGCAAGGCCTGGACCGGTGACGTCTACAAGGTGGCCGAGGCGCTGCGCCGCTGGCGCCCTGACTTGGTGGTCCTCGAGCTGGACACGGCACCCACCGGCACCCTCATGGTGCTGGTGCCGGACGCCCGCAACACCGTGCTGCGGGAGCGCTACGAGACCTTGGTCACCGAGATGGTGACGCCCGACCCGCAGGACGTCCCGCGGGAAGTCCTGCGCCGCACCCGGGCTGTGGATCCTGAGCAGCTCCTCAAGGCACCGTTCTGGGAGGGGTGGTCCCGGCTGCGTGACCGCACCCGGCCGGTGACGGCCGCCGACGTCCGGGAGTGGCTACAGCTCGGCGGCATCGACGCCTTCCTGCCCCGGGCGCAGCGGCAGGATGCGACCACGATGACCGAGGGGAGCCTGTCATGACCATGCTCGAACCGCGCCTTCCGCTCAGCTACGTCACGCGTCGGGAGGGCCGGCTGGTCCTCCAGCTGCAGCTTGAAGACGACGACGCGTCCGCCACACCGTCCGGTGCTCTGCTGCGCCTGCGAGAGGTCGGGCTCGGAGCCCTGAGCGAGCCGGTGCCGGTGACGACGTCGGACGACCCCAACGTGTTCACCGCCGAGCTGCCGAGCGCGGCCTTGGTCAACGGGATCTGGCAGGTCGAGCTCGCTCGATACGAGGACGACGAGTTCGAGCCGGTCCACGCCCGCGTGCTGGTCTGCGATCCGAACCCGATCTCGCTGTTGCTCGGTCCCATGCCGGTCCCCCACGGTCCCGCCCGGGCCAACGGCGGCCGCCGGGGCGCCTCGGGCTCCCAGACGCAGCAGGTGGCACGGGCCCTCGGTGGTGTCGTGGACCGGGTGCTGGTCGAGCTGCCGCCGAAGACCGCACGCGAGCTGCGCGGCCGGCTCCGCAAGGTGGCGCGCCGGGTCCTTCGCTGACGCTGGTCAGGGCAGCCGCACGTCGGCGGTCAGGGCAGCCGCACGTCGGCCACGACCATGTTGTGGTCGGAGGGCCGGTTGGCGTCCGTCACCCGCATGACGTTGTTGAAGCCGTTGGCGGCGTGGATCCCCTTGACAGTGATGGCGTCGATGCGGTTGCCCCAGCCCGATGCGGGCAGCCTCAGCGTGGTCGAGAAGTTGTTGAAAGTCATGTATCTGGTGCGGACCCGTGTGGCTGCGGCTGCGGTGTCGAAGTAGCCGGCGGCGACGAGGGCGTCGTGCGCCCGGTCACCGCCACGGCTGTTCTGGGCGCTGTTGAGGTCCCCGGCCAGCACGACCGGCAGGTGCACGGAGTTCAACGCGTTGATTCGGGACATCACGGCGCTGACCTGGCTCTCTCGAAGCTGCTCATACTGCTGCTCGGTCGCCAAAGTCGAGCTGTGCCGTGGGTCGAGGTGAACCGAGACGACGTAGAACCGCTTGCCGGTGGCGCGGTCCTCGAGCACGGCATAGGCCGCCCACCGCCGCGCGTTCGCCTCGCCTGCGAGCACTGGCGGTGCGATCACACACGAGGACGACCACGCTGCGCCGTTGGTGGTGTCCGAGCAGCGGCTGACCAGCCGATACTTGTCGGTGTCGTAGAGGATGCGGGCGCCCTGCTGGCCCGTGGGCACGTACGGTGCGGTGTAGCGGGTCGTGCGCACAAGGCGGTAGCGGCCACCTCCTTGCGCGGCGAGGGCGTTCACCAGGCTCGTCGTCTGTCGGACATGCCCCGTGAGTGGGCCGATCAGCCCGTCGGCCCGGCCGGCATCCAACTCCTGCAGAGTCACGACGCCCGGGTGATAGGCCATGATCCGCTGGGCGATGAGCGGCACCCGCTGCAGCCACGTGCGGCCGGGAGTGTTGTTCGTGGCCGTGCGGACGTTGAAACTCGCCACTCGCAAGGGCGTGCCGGTCCGGGGGGCCGCAGGCGGCTGCACCGCGACCGATTGCAGGTACGGCCAGTCCCGGACTGCCACCCCGCTCGAGGTGCGGTTGATAGCGACCAGCCGGTAGTAGAGATGGTTCGCCGAGCCCACCGGTGCACCGGCTGCCGCGAGCTGGCTGGCCGTCAGGGTCACCGAGCGACGCTCGGGCTTGACGTAGAAGTAGTGCGTGTGCCGGCCGTGCAGCGGGAGACCCGGACTGTACGGGCTGAACGAGGACAGGCCCGTCTCGATGCGGAAGCCGGTCGTGTGCGACCCGTCCGAGCGCCAGGAGAAGGTCACCTGTCCCGCGCCCGGTCCCGGGCGAGCCGTGACCGACGTCGGACGGCCGGGAGCTGGGACGGTGGTCGCGTGGGCGGCGGGGACCGCGGCCCCCAGGGACATCGCCGCCGCGGCAGCGACGAGCAGGACCTGACGAAACACCGACACCTCCGGCGCGGACAGCTGCGCGGCCTGGGCCGCTGACAGCAGTGGGGAGCACGTGCCAGAGGAGAGCGTGGGAACGCCCGCCTCAGCCGAGGCGGAACACTATCAGATATTCAGTCAGACGTCATGCAATTGCAGAAATCGGTCCGTGTCGTGTCGGCCTACTGCAATGACCGCCGGAAGGCCACGCACTCCTCGTAGGCCGGCAGCAACCCCTGCTCCTGGGCGTCTCGCAGCGAGGGCGCGGCCCGGTCCTTGTCCGAGAGGGTCGGCTCCAACCCGTCCGGGAACGCCAGGGCAAGGGCGGGATCCATCGGGTTGACCCCGTGCTCACGCTCCGGGTTGTACGTGGCTGTGCACAGGTAGAGCACCGTCGAGTTGTCCTCCAGGGCGCAGATGGCGTGTCCGAGTCCCTCGGAGAGGTACACGGCACGCCTGGCCTCGGTGTCGAGCAGGACCTGGTCCCACTGCCCGTAGGTGCGGGAGCCGACCCGAAGGTCGACCACGAAGTCGAGGAAGGAACCCGACAGCGCAGTGACGTACTTGGCCTGGGAGGGCGGCACGTCGGCGTAGTGGACGCCTCGCACAGTGCCCCGGGAGGAAACCGAGACGTTGGTCTGGACGATGTCCGGCCGGTGCCCGACGACCTCAGCGAGCTTGTCCCCGCGGAACGACTCGAGGAAGACACCGCGCCCGTCCGGGAACTGCCGAGGCGTGATCTCCCAGGCGCCCTCGATGGCCAGCGGTCGGATCTCCATCAGCGTCCTCGCTTCTCGTCGAGCAGCTCCTGCAGGTAGCGGCCGTACCCGCTCTTGACGAGGGCATCCGCGAGATCGGCGAACTGCTCGTCGCCGATCCACCCGTTGCGCCAGGCAACCTCCTCCACGCAGCCCACCTTCTGGCCCTGCCGGGCCTCCACAACGTGGACGAACTGGCTGGCGTCGAGCAGTCCCTGGAAGGTACCGGTGTCGAACCACGCGGTGCCCCGCGGCAGGGTCGTCACGGTCAAGGTGCCACGCTGCAGGTAGGTCTCGTTGACGCTGGTGATCTCGAGCTCACCACGGGCACTGGGCGTAAGTCCCCGCGCGATCGCCACCACGTCGTTGTCGTAGAAGTACAGCCCCGGCACCGCGTAGCTGGACCGGGGCTTCGCCGGCTTCTCCTCGATCGACAGCACGGTCCCGTCGTCGTCGAACTCGACGACACCGTAGGCCTGT
>NZ_DASSTI010000124.1:0-61507 GCF_035708005.1 Segeticoccus sp.
TGAAGAAGACCGCCACCTGCGAGCGGTGGAGCACCCTCCCGGTGCGCGGGGCGACGACCACGAGGCGGGCACGGTCGTCCCACTTGTTGCTCGGGCGCAGGTAGACCACCTTGTCACCGACCTGGTGGACGCTCAGCGGGATGCCCGGCAGCAACTGAGACGCCGAGGCCTCGTGCGCCCACAGCTGTGTGCCGGTCCGCGGATCCAGGGCGGTGATCCGCAGTGACTGCCCGCGATGGGTGTAGAGGACAGCGACCCCGTCGACGTTCGTGACCCCGGAGACGGGGTCGAGCTTCGTGCTGTGCCACAGCGCCACAGGTGTGGGCCGGGCGGAAGGTGTGGTTGCCGTGGCCGAGCTCGCGCCCGGGGCCGACGTGCGGGCCGCCGAGGCCGACGAGGAATCGGCTCGCGCCGTGGGGCCGCTGCCGCCGGCGGCACAGCCGGTCGTCAGGAGGAGGGCCAGGAGGAGGGCTGGTAGAGCGGGCGTCAGCGTTCGTTTGCGCACGGTTGCGGACGCTAGCGCGTGAATGTGGCGCTTTCGGCGTTGTCCACAGGGCCGCTGCCGCACGCGTGGCCTCGCGCCGGGCCCTGCCGCGTCGCGCCGGGCCCTGCCGCGTCGCGCGGAACCCTGTCGGACCGGGCCGGAATCTGTCGGCGGGCCGCCGTTGCAACTCGGGCTCGGTACAGGAAGCCGGATCCGGGTTGCGATCTCTGCTGCCGGGCCCCCATTGCAACTCGGGCTCGGTGCAGGAAGCCGGATCCGGGTGGCGGTCTGTGCTGCCGGGCCCCCGTTGCAACCGGGGCCCGGTGCGGGAAGACGGGCGACGGCGGCCTCCCGTGCCCGGCGGCCTCCCGTGCCCGCCGGCCCAGCCGCAGACACAGCAGCGGGGACGACACCGCTCGCTGCTGAACGGTGTCGTCCCCGACTGATCCAGTGTGGCCGACCAGTGACCGGCCGGTAGTGCTCCGGCCGACCAGGGCGGCCGCGGGAGCCGGATCGGCGATCAGGCCTGGGCTGCGTCCTCGCCCGCGCCGGCGGTGGCCGGCACGGCCTGCACGAGCTGGATGTCGAGCGAGATCTTGATCTTCTCGCTGACGAGCATGCTGCCGCCGTCGACGGCGACGTTCCAGGTCAGGTTCCAGTCACGGCGGTTGATCTCCGTGGTCGCCTCGAAGGCCGCGCGGGTGCCGCCCCACGGGTCCGGGGTCACGCCACCGAAGTCGAGGTCGAAGACGACCGGCTTGGTGACGCCCTTGATGGTCAGGTCGCCCTCAAGGGCGTCCGCGGTGACCTTGGTGGAGACGAAGGTCATCTCCGGGTTGTTCTCGACGTCGAAGAAGTCGGCCGAGCGGAGGTGCGCGTCGCGGTCGGCGCTGCGGGTGTCCACGGATCCGAGCTGCACGGTGGCGCGCACGCTGGAGCTCTCGAACGGCTCGGCGATCTCGACCTCGGCGGAGAACTCCTGGAAGCTGCCCCGGACCTTGGTCACCATGAGGTGGCGGGCGACGAAGCCGACCTCACTGTGGGAGGGGTCGACGGTCCAGGTGCCGGGAGTCAGGTTCTGCAGCGTGGTCATGTGGTGCTCCTTGTGTCGTGTCGGGGGAGTGCCGGGGGCGGATCTGACCGGCATCACGTGGTCCAACGGTTGAACATTCAACCACATTCCCGACCCCGTAGACTTTTCTCATGGTCGTGCAGAACGTGAGGATGCTCACGCTCAGCCGAGGGGGGATGCGTTGACCGACCACCGCACCGAGCCGCGCTGGCTCGACGCCGAGGAGCAGCACGCCTGGCGCAACTACCTGCGCACCGAGCGGCTCCTCGAGACGGCGCTCGACCGGGACCTGCAGAAGCACGGCGTGCAGCTGTCGGAGTACGAGGTCCTGTCCATGCTCTCCGAGTCGCCCGAGCGGCACATGCGCATGTCCACCCTGGCCGACCTCGTGGTGCAGTCCCGCAGTCGGCTCACCCACACCGCCGCCCGGCTGGAGCGCCGGGGCTGGGTGGACCGCCGTCCCGCACCGGTCGACCGCCGCGGCGTCGAGCTCTACCTCACCGCCGACGGCCTCACGGCGCTGCAGGAGATGGCGAAGGTGCACGTCGAGAGCGTGCGGTGCAACCTCACCGATCACCTCACGCGCGAGGAGTTCCTCGCGCTCGGGCGCGCGATGCACGCGATCGGCGCCGGGATCCGCTCCGCGCCGGGAGGAGAGGACCGCGACAAGGGCGCCGACGCCTGCTGAGTCGCTGAGTTGCGGAGTTGAGACAATCGCCGGTATGACGTCCGCCCAGCCCTCCGCTCCGCAGTCGGCCCCCCTGCCCGCCTCCGACGCGCTCTTCGAGCGCGCCACCAAGGTCATCCCCGGAGGCGTGAACAGCCCCGTCCGCGCGTTCGGTTCGGTCGGCGGCACTCCGCCGTTCATGGCGAGCGCCGAGGGCGCCTGGCTGCGCGACGTCGACGGCAACGACTACGTCGACCTCATCTGCTCGTGGGGCCCGATGATCCTGGGTCACACCCACCCGGACGTCCTCGCCGCCGTGCACCAGACCGCCAGCAAGGGCTTCTCGTTCGGCACGCCCAGCGAGCACGAGGTGGCCCTCGTCGAGGAGATCGTCGCCCGGGTCGAACCGGTCGAGCAGGCGCGGCTGGTCAACAGCGGCACCGAGGCGACGATGAGCGCGATCCGTCTGGCGCGCGGCTACACCGGCCGCTCCAAGGTGCTGAAGTTCGCCGGCTGCTACCACGGCCACGTCGACGCTCTGCTCGCCTCGGCCGGCAGCGGCGTCGCGACCTTCGCGCTGCCCGACTCCGCCGGCGTGCCCGCCTCCAGCGCGGGCGAGACCATCGTCGTGCCCTACAACGACCTGGCCGCCGTCGAGGCGGCGTTCGCCGAGCACGGCGACGAGATCGCCGCGGTCATCACCGAGGCCAGCCCCGGCAACATGGGCGTCGTCCCGCCGCGACCGGGCTTCACCGCCGGCCTGCGCCGGATCACCACGGCGCAAGGAGCACTGCTCATCTCCGACGAGGTGATGACCGGGTTCCGGTGCAGCCCCGCCGGCTGGTACGGCCTCGAGGGTCCGTATGCCGAGGGCGCGCCCGACCTGTTCACCTTCGGCAAGGTCATGGGTGGCGGCTTTCCGACGGCCGCCTTCGGCGGCCGGGCCGAGGTCATGCAGCGCCTGGCGCCGAGCGGCCCGGTCTACCAGGCCGGCACGCTGTCGGGGAACCCGGTCGCCACCGCCGCCGGCCTCGCCACGCTGCGCGGCTGCACCCCGGCCGTCTACGAGCGGCTCGACGTCGCCAGCAAGGCCATCGCGCAGGCGACGACCGACGAACTGTCGCGGGCCGGCATACCGCACCGGATCCAGTGGGCGGGCAGCATGTTCAGCGTCTTCTTCCGCGAGGGCGAGGTGCGCAACTACGACGACGCCAAGGACCAGGACACGGCTGCGTTCACCGCGTTCTTCCACGGCATGCTGCGCGGTGGCGTGCACCTGCCGCCGAGCGCGTTCGAGACGTGGTTCGTCAGCGCGGCGCACGACGACGCCGCCGTCAACCGGGTGCTCGAGGCGCTCCCGGCGGCGGCCAAGGCGGTCACAGACTCGTTTGCGACAATCCGGCCATGACCGGGAACGAGGATGCTGCGACGCCCCCCGGACACGCCGGCCGGGCCGGATCCGGTGACGTTGCGGCAGACCAGCGCACCGTGGTGCACCTGTTGCGCCACGGTGAGGTGGACAACCCCTCGGGAGTGCTCTACGGGCGACTGCCGGGCTACCACCTGTCCCCGCTGGGCCGGGAGATGGCGCAGATGGTCGGCACCTACCTCGCGGACAACGACGTGGCCGTCGTCGTCTCCTCACCGCTCGAGCGGGCCCAGGAGACCGCAGCGCCGATCGCCGAGCCGCACGGGCTCGCCGTGCGCCTCGACGACCGGGTCATCGAGGGCGGCAACTACTTCGAGGGCCTGACCTTCGGCGTCGGCGACGGGTCGCTGCGCCAGCCGCGGCACTGGCCCCGGCTGACCAACCCGTTCCGGCCTTCCTGGGGAGAGCCCTACGTCGAGATCGCCGAGCGGATGCTGAGCGCGATCGCCGACGCGCGGACGGCCGCACGCGGTCACGAGGCGGTGATCGTCACCCACCAGCTGCCCGTGTGGGTCGCCCGTTGCCGGCTCGAGGGCCGCCGCCTGTGGCACGACCCGCGCCGCCGCCAGTGCTCGCTGGCCTCGCTGACCTCCCTGATCTACGTCGGCGACGAGCTCAGCTCGATCAGCTACACCGAGCCCGCCGCGCCCCTGTTGCCGCGCGCCCACGCGGGGGCAGGAGCATGACTCACCCCACGACGTCCTCCGCTCCACTTCGACGCGTCGCGCGCGTCCCGGGCACGAGAGTCGTCCGCGGTATGGCGGCCGCGGCCGTGGCGCTCTCCCTCACCCTGGGTGCCGCGGCCTGTTCGCAGGACTCCAACTCCATTGCTGCCCAAGCGAACTCAGGTGACCGCAAGGGCTACATCTCCGGAGACGGAACGATCGAGCGGGTTGCCGTGGCCGACCGCAAGCAGCCGCTGCAGCTGTCCGGGACCACGCTGCGCGGTCAGCACTGGAAGCTGTCCGACGAGCGCGGCAAGGTCGTCGTGGTCAACGTCTGGGGCTCCTGGTGCGGCCCGTGCGTCCGTGAGGCCCCCGACCTGCAGAAGGCGTGGACCCAGCTGCACAAGTCCGGCAAACCGGTGCAGTTCATGGGCATCGACTACCGCGAGAGCGCCGAGACCGGCTTGGCGTTCGTGCAGTCCAACCACATCACCTACCCCTCGCTCGCCGACGACGGCGGGCAGGCGCTGCTGGCCCTGCGCGGCAAGGCAGCGAGCACCCCGACCACCCTCGTGCTGGACAAGCAGGGCCGCATCGCCGCCCGGGTCTCCGGACCGGTCGACACCGCGACGCTCACCGGCCTCGTCCAGGACGTGCTCGGCGCCCGCGCCTAGCCCAGCAGCACCACAGCATGGCCCAGCTCGGACACCTCGCCCCGACCCTCGCGCCCGTCGCCGGTCAGCTCAGCACGGACGCCGGCAGCACCGTCACCTCCGGCGCCCTGCCGGTGGCGGTCATCGTGGCCCTCGCCGCCGGCGTGGTGTCCTTCGCGTCACCGTGCGTGCTGCCGCTGGTCCCGGGCTTCCTCGGCTACGTGACCGGCCTGTCCGGGGTGAGCCTCGACCAACGGCGCCGCGGCCGACTGGTGTTGGGGGCGCTGCTGTTCATCCTCGGCTTCAGCCTCGTCTTCATCGCGATCTTCCTCACCGCCTCGGCCGTGGGGACGCTGCTGCTGGCCCACCAGGGGCTGCTCATGCGGATCGGCGGCGCGGTCGTCATCCTCTTCGGCCTGGTCTTCCTGGGGCTCGGCGACCGGTTCGGCTGGCAGCCCCGCTGGCGGCCGACGGCCGGGCTCGCGGGCGCCCCGCTGCTCGGCGTCGTCTTCGGGCTGGGCATGTCGCCGTGCATCAGCCCGGTGCTCGGCTCGATCGTCACGATGTCCACCACGGTCTCCGGTGACGGCAACCTGGTCCGCCGAGGGCTGGTGCTCGCGATCGCCTACAGCATCGGGATGGGGCTGCCCTTCCTGCTGATCGCGGCGGGCTGGACCTGGGCCGGCACGGCAAGCCGTTGGCTGCGCGACCACCACCGAGTCATCCGGCTGATCGGGGGAGTGCTGCTCGTGGTGCTGGGCGTCCTCATGGTCACCGGGCTGTGGCAGACGGTGACGACGACCATCCAGTCCAATCTGGTCCAACGATTCACGACGGTGATCTGAGATGAGCCCCACGTCCACCGACCGGACCCGGGAGGACCTGCGCGACGGCATGGACACCCGCCCCGACGAGCGGGAGGTCACCCTCCCCAAGCTCGGGCCGGTGGGCATGCTGCGCTGGGCCTGGCGCCAGCTCACCAGCATGCGCACCGCGCTGTTCCTCCTGCTGCTGCTCGCCATCGGCGCCGTCCCCGGTTCCATCTGGCCGCAACGGGACATCAACGCCGCCCGGGTCACCAGCTACCTGGACCAGCACCAGACGATCGGCCCCTGGCTGGACCGGCTCGGCTTCTTCAACGTCTTCGCCTCGCCGTGGTTCGCCGCGATCTACCTGCTGCTGCTGATCTCGCTCGTCGGGTGCATCGTGCCGCGCTCGCGGCTGCACCTGCGCGCCATGCGGGCGCAGCCCCCGCGCGCGCCCCGGCACCTCGAGCGGCTGCCCGCGCACGGGCAGGTCACCGTCGACGGCTCGCCGGAGGAGGTCGCTGCGGCAGCGCGGGCGGTGCTGAAGGGCAAGCGGTTCCGCCTCCGGCGCCAGGAGGATCCCGAGCCCACACCACGGCGCGGCGGTGGCGGGCTCACCGTGTCGGCGGAGAGCGGCTTCCTGCGGGAGACCGGCAACCTCGTCTTCCACATCGCCCTCGTCGTGGTGATCGTCGCCGTGGCGTTCGGCCACCTGCTCGGTTGGCGCGGCGACGTGATCGTCCCCGAGGGGCAGACCTTCTCCAACACCGCCTCCTCCTACGACACGCTGGCCCCGGGACCGTGGGTCAACACCTCCGACCTCATTCCGTTCTCGGTGCGCATCGACAAGCTGGACGTGAGCTTCGAGGACCAGGCAGGCGGGGCGCAGTTCGGAGAGCCACGCAACTTCACGGCATACACCCAGACGAGTGAGCACCCCGGCGCACCGGTGCGCCGGCAGGTGCTCGACGTCAACGGCCCGCTGCGGCTGGGGGACGCCTCGGTGTTCCTGCTCGGCAACGGCTACGCGCCCGTGATCACCGTCAAGGACCAGCACGGCACGGTGCTCTACAGCCAGGCCACGCCGTTCCTGCCCGAGGACAACAACTACAAGTCGGTCGGCGCCGTCAAGGTGCCCGCGGCGCGTCCCCAGCAGCTCGGACTGTTCGGCTTCTTCCTGCCGACGGGGCGGATCGACAAGCAGCTCGGGCCGACCTCGGACTTCCCGGGACTGGAGCAGCCGCGGCTGGCGCTCGGTGCCTACAAGGGCACCCTCTTCCCCGGCGGGCAGCCCCAGTCGGTCTACACCCTCGACACCCGCAAGATGACCCAGATCAAGGGGGCCAAGGGCGACCCGCTGCGGCTGTGGCTCGCCCCCGGGCAGAGCACGAAGCTGCCGAACGGTCTCACCGTCACCTTCGACGGGGTCAAGCGCTGGGCCGGGCTGTCGATCCGGCACCAGCCCGGCAAGCAGCTGGCCCTCGTCGGGGCGCTGGCCGCGCTGGCCGGGCTCATCGCCTCGCTGCTCATCCGGCGCCGGCGCCTCTTCGTCCGCGTCAGCGAGGTCGAGGAGGACGCCGGGGGCGGGACCGGCGGGGAGAGCCGCCGACGTACGCTGGTCACCGTCGGCGGGCTCGCCAAGGGTGACGACCCACGACTCGAGGGCGCCGTGCAGGACGTCCTCACTGCCATCGAACGAAGGACAGACATGTCAGGCAAGACGGAGCCCACGGCATGACGAACGAGACCCTCGCCCTCTACTCCAACTACAGCATCTACTCGGCGATCGTCGTGCTGACGCTCGCGATGCTGGCCTTCGCGGTCGACCTCGCCGGCACCACCACACGGCGCAAGCAGGCGACAGCCCCCGTCGAGGAGAAGGTCCTCGTGGCCGCTGGCGCCGGTGGCCCCGGCGAGCCGACCGGCCCGGACACCGCCGAACGGTCGGCCGTTGGCGCGACGGGTGGCCCCGGGGCCGGCGCGTCCGGCGCCGCGGCTCCGGTGAAGCGCCAGTGGGCCGGCATGGGGATGTCGCTGACCTGGCTCGCGCTGCTGCTGATGATGGCGTGCGTCGCGCTGCGCGGGCTGTCGGTGGACCGGCCGCCGCTGGGCAACATGTACGAGTTCGCCAACGTGGGCGCCACCTTCGTACTGCTCGCGTTCTGCCTCTACAGCCTCCGGAGCGACGCGCGCTGGCTGGGCCTGTTCGTCACCGCGCCGGCGCTGCTCACCCTTGGCCTGTCGGTCGCGGTTTTCTACACGCAGGCGAGCCAGCTGCTGCCGTCGCTGCGCAGCTTCTGGCTGGTGATCCACGTGACCGTGGCCACCCTCTCGGTCGCGCTCTTCACGATCGCGTTCAGCGTCACGATCCTCTACCTGGTGCAGGCGTGGCTGGAGAAGCTCGCTACGGGCAGCGGCGACGTCGCAGGAGCCGTGAGAGGGAACACCCTGTCCGGCCTGAAGGCGAGCGTGCACGAGCTGCTGCCGTCCTCGCGCCAGCTGGACCGCACGGCATACGGCCTGCACATCGTGGCCTTCCCGCTGTGGACGTTCACCCTCATCGCCGGGGCCATCTGGGCCGAGCAGGCGTGGGGGACCTACTGGGGCTGGGACCCCAAGGAGGTCTGGACGTTCGTCATCTGGATCGTCTACGCCGCCTACCTGCACGCCCGCGCGACCAGCGGCTGGAACGAGCGCAAGGCCGCCTACATCGCGCTTGCCGGCTTCGCGTGCATCCTGATCAACTACATGGTGGTCAACGTGTACTTCGTCGGCATGCACTCGTACTCGGGGATGTGACCCGTGGTCCGCTACAGCCTGCTGCGGCTGCTGATCTTCTTCGCGTTCCTGCTGCTGCTGTGGTTCATCCCGTGGATGCGGCACAACCCGATCCCGCTCGTCATTGCCGCCGGCGCGCTGTCGATGGTCACGTCCTACTTCGCGCTCGCCCAGCAGCGCAACCAGATCGCGGGCCGGCTCGCCGAGCGGGTCGAGGCGCGGCAGTTTGCCCGTGAGGAGCGTGACCGGCTCGCCCGCACCGACGAGGATGACGAGGACGACGAGGACGAGGGCTGACTGAGCCCGTCCGTCGCTCGCGCTGCGGCCGCCCGCGGGCGTGAGGGGTGTGCGTCGTCCCCGGGATCGGGGTTGCTGTTCGCGCGCGGGCGTGAGGGGTGTGCGTCGTGCCCGGGATCGGGGTTGCTGTTCGCGGGCGGGCGTGAGCGGTGTGCATCATCCCCGAGATCGGGGCTGCGGTCCGCCCGCCGGCGCGAACGGTGTGCGTCATCCCCGAGATCGGGGCTGTGGTGCGGGCGCCGGCGTGAGGAATGTCGGCCGGCCCCCTCAGAACCGGCTGGCCAGGTAGAGCCCGAGGCCGAGCAGGAACCCGTACGCCAGCTGGAACCGGCCGGTCGAGGCGAGCACCGGCACGAGCCGCATCCCGGTGGCGCCGCCCTGCACCTCGCGCAGCGGGATCCACGCGAGCGGCAAGGCGAGCAGGCCGAGCACGGCCGTCCAGTGCACCGCTGCGCAGCCCCCCACGGCGAGCAGCGTGACCCCGAGCAGGGCGACGTAGAGCTGGCGGGTGCGGGCATCGCCGAGGCGCACGGCAAGGGTTCGCTTGCCGGCCGCGGCGTCGCCGTCGATGTCGCGCAGGTTGTTCGCCACGAGGATCGCGCAGGACCCCGCGCCGACGCCGATCGCGCCGGCGACGCTGGCGAGGTCCAGGGCGTGCGACTGGGTCCACGTCGTGGCCAGCGTGGCGACCAGGCCGAAGAAGACGAAGACGAAGACCTCACCCCAGCCGGAGTAGCCGTAGGGCTTGTTCCCGCCCGTGTAGTGCCACGCCGCCCAGATCGCGGCCGCACCCACCAGGAGCAGGAACCAGGACTCGCTGAGCCCGACCAGCGCCAGGCCGCACAGCGCCGCGAACCCGAAGCAGGCGAAGGCGGCGAGCTTGACGTTCGCCGCGGTGGCCAGCTTGCCGCCGACCAGGCGTGCCGGGCCCACCCGGTCCGCGTCCGTGCCGCGGATCCCGTCGGAGTAGTCGTTGGCGTAGTTCACGCCCACCTGCAGGCTCACCGCGACGAGCAGGGCGAGCACGCCGTAGCCGAGGTTGGCCGTGCCGATGGCGTAGGACGAGCCGGTGCCGACGATGACGGGCGCGATGGCGGCCGGGAGCGTGCGCGGGCGAGCGCCCTCGACCCACTGGTGGAAGGTGGCCATGAAGGGGAGTCTCAGTCTGCTTTCAGTGCGAAGGAGGGGGTCAGAGGCGGCGCAGGAAGTCGGGGTCGTCGTCCGGTCCCCTGGGCGCCTGGCCCCGGGTTCCGGGAGCCTGGCCGCCGCCGGTCCCGGGCGGCCCGGTCCGGTTGATCGGGGCGTTGGGCCGGCCGGCGATGAGCCAGGCGATCGGCCCCACCGGCGGGAAGAGCAGGATGACGAGCATCCACAGGATCTTGGGAAGGTGCTGCTGCTCGGCGTCGTCGGTCTGGATGCAGTCGACGAGCGTGTAGACGGTCAGTGCCAGGAGCACCAGCGGCACGAGGACGCGCACCATGGTCCACTCCCTTCCTGCCCGGACGGCCGACCGAACCGGGACGGTTCTCAGACCCCATCTTGCCAAACACTGCGCGCCCGGATGGCCTGCCGGTCCGGCTTGCCCGGCCCGCGTCGCGGAATCGCGGCCCACCTCGCCACCCGTCGGGGCAGGGCATGGTCGGGCAGTATGCCGCGCAGGGCCGCCCGCACGTCGCTCACCGTGACGTCCCGGCCGTCGGTGCAGACCACGGCGGCGCTCACCGCCTGGCCCCACTCCGGGTCCGGCGTGCCGACGACGACCGCCTCGAGGACCTGGGGAAGGTGCCGGGTGAGGGCGTCCTCCACGAGCCGGGGCGGCACCTTGAGTCCGCCGGTGTTGATGACGTCGTCGATCCGCCCCTCGACCCGCAGCTGTCCGGCCGCCTCGAGGTGGCCGAGGTCGTCGGTGCGGAACCACCTCGTCCCGCCGTCGGTGGCGAACGACGCGGCGGTCAGCGCGGGCTCGCCGAGGTAGCCGTGCGCGACCATCGGCCCTCCGAGGCTGACCCGCCCGGTCTCGTCGAACCGGACCCTGGCCCCGGACAGTGGCGTGCCGTCGTAGAAGCAGCCGCCCGCGGTCTCGCTCATCCCGTAGGTGGTCAGCACCCGAACGCCCGCGTCGGCTGCCCGCTCGAGGAGCACCGCCGGGGTGGCGGCACCGCCGGCCAGCACACCGTCATACCGCAGGAGCGCCCGGCGACCGACCTCGTCGGCGAGCAGGCGGGCCAACTGGGTGGGCACCACGGCGGTGTAGTGCCGGCCCGCGGGCACCAGCCGGTCGGTCGCGGCGGCGAAGCTCGCCGCGCTGAAGTGCGCCGTGCGGTCCAGGACGACCGGGTCCCGGCCGGCCAGGACGCTGCGGATGAGCACCTGCAGGCCGGCGATGTGGTGGGCGGGCATCGCGAGCAGCCACTGGCCGGATCCGCCGAGCCGTTCGTGCGTCGCGGCCGCCGAGACGCGCAGCGCGGCAGCGGTCAGGAGGGCGCGCTTGGGGCGGCCGGTGGAGCCGGAGGTGCCCACGGCGAGCGCCAGGCCCTCGGGCAGCTCGGCGTCGGCGGGCAGGTCCGGTGGCGGCTCGTCCGCCGCATGCGGTGCCAGGGCCGGTCCCGTCCCGTCCAGAGCGGCCCGGATCGCGGGGACCACTGCCGCGTCCAGCCCCGCGGGGACGGCGAGGGGGACGAGGCGGTCGGTCACGTGCGCACCGGGGTCATGGCGTCCAGGAGCTGCTTCTCCGCCACGTCGAAGTAGTGGCTCAGGGTCTCCTCGGCCGCGGCGACCCGTCCCTCGGCGAGGAGGTCGGAGAGCTCGCGGTTGCGCTGCAGGTAGGGCTCGTGGAAGGCCCACGGGTCGGCCATGACGTGGAACACCAGCCGCAGCTCGGCCAGCACCTGCCGCATGGTGTCCTCGAACCGGGGGCTCCGGCTGAGGCCGGCGAGCGCCTGGTGGAAGTGCATGTTGGCGGTCCCGACGGCATACCAGTCGCCGGCGGCCGCGGCGCGCTCTCCCTCCTCGACGGACTCCCGCACCGCCGCCAGCTCGGCGGGGGTGGCGTCGACGGCCGCGCGCACGGCGGCCGACTCCAGCAGGCGCCGGAAGCGGTAGAGGTCGCGCACGTCGTCCGCGCTCAGCGTCCGGACGAACACCCCGCGGTTGAACTCGTGCACCAGCAGGCGTTCGTGGGTGAGCAGGCGGAAGGCCTCGCGCAGGGTGTTGCGGGACACCCGCAGCGCGGCGCCGATGTCCTCCTCGGACAGGCGGGTGCCGGGCAGCAGCCGACCCTCGGTGATGTGCTCGCGCAGGATCTCGGCGACGCGTTCCGCGGTGCTCGAGCGGCCGACGTCAGCGCGCCGGGTGGCGAGACCGTCCAGCCAGTCCTCCATGGGTAACCCCCTGCTCCCGAGGTGTCGCGGCGACAGCACCGCTCGCTACAGAATATCCCACGAGGGTATTGCGGGATTGTTCAACAATCCTCTAGGTTGTGGCGATCGGACGGCACCTCACCGGTCAGGAGAACCCCATGAGCGAAAACGCCGTAGCCACCCGCACGACCCGCACCCGCAGCGGGCGCGGGGCCCTGCTCGGGGCCATGTTCCTCATGGCGACGAGCGCCATCGGGCCCGGCTTCATCACCCAGACCACCGTCTTCACCGCCCAGCTGGGGGCGGCCTTCGCGTTCGCCATCCTCATCTCGGTGCTGGTGGACATCGCGGTGCAGCTGAACGTGTGGCGCGTGATCGGCGTCTCCGGGCTGCGTGCCCAGGACCTGGCCAACCGGGTCGTGCCGGGCGGCGGCTACGTGCTCGCGGCGCTGGTGGTCTTCGGCGGCCTGGTCTTCAACATCGGCAACATCGGCGGCACCGCACTCGGCGCCAGTGCCATGGTGAGCGCCCCCGACAAGATCGGCGGGGCGGTGTCCGCGCTCATCGCCATCGGCATCTTCCTGAGCAAACGCGCGGGACTGGCGATGGACCGCATCGTCGTCGTCCTCGGGGCGGTGATGATCGCGATGGTCACCGTCGTGGCGATCAAGTCCGGCCCGCCGGTCGGGGACGCGTTGCACCAGACGGTCATGCCAAGCCAGATCAGTTTCCTGATCATCACGACCCTCATCGGCGGGACGGTCGGGGGCTACATCACGTATGCCGGCGCGCACCGGATGGTCGACTCCGGCCTGACGGGGCACCAGCACCTGCGCTCGATCACCCGCGGCTCGGTCACCGGCGTCATCGTCACCGGGGTCATGCGGGCGCTGCTCTTCCTCGCCGTCCTCGGCGTGGTCGCCGGCGGTGCCGCGCTCGCGAAGTCGAACCCGTCCGCGTCCGCCTTCCAGCACGCGCTCGGAGCAGTCGGACTGCACCTGTTCGGGGTGATCCTGTGGGCCGCGAGCATCACCTCGGTGATCGGCGCCTCCTACACCTCGGTGTCCTTCCTGGCCACCTTCTCCGACTGGCTGTCGCGGAACCGCAACTGGGTGGTCGTGGCGTTCATCGTCTTCTCGACGGCGGTCTTCCTCGTCGTCGGGCAGACCCCGGTCACGCTCCTCGTGCTCGCCGGCGCGCTGAACGGGCTGATCCTGCCGATCGGTCTCGGTGTGCTGATGTGGGTCGCCGCGCGGCGCGCATCGGACCTGCTGGGCGGATACCGCTACCCCGTCTGGCTGCTCGTGCTCGGCGTCGCGGCCTGGGCGCTGACCGTTTACCTTGCCTGGGAGTCGCTCGGGGGCATCGCGGCCCTCTGGAAGTGAGGTGTGGACATGCAGATCGACCTCAACGCCGACCTCGGCGAGAGCTTCGGGCACTGGACCCTCGGTGACGACGTGGCGCTGCTCGAGGTGGTGACCAGCGCCAACGTCGCCTGCGGCTTCCACGCCGGCGATCCCGGAGTGCTCCGCCGCGCCTGCGCCGACGCGGCCGAGCGCGGCGTCGCCATCGGCGCGCAGGTGGGCTACCGCGACTTGGTCGGCTTCGGCCGCCGGTTCATCGACGAGCCACCGGAGGACCTCATCGACGACGTGCTCTACCAGCTCGGCGCCCTCGAGGCCTTCGCCCGGGTGGCCGGCACGCGGGTGCAGTACGTCAAGCCGCACGGCGCGCTCTACAACGCGATCGTGCACCACGAGGAGCAGGCGGCCGCGGTGGTTGAGGCGGTCCGGCAGTATGACGTGCGCCTGCCGGTTCTCGGGTTGCCCGGCTCCGCGTTCCTGCGCCGGGCCCGCGAGGCGGGGCTCACCGCCGTGCCCGAGGCGTTCGCCGACCGGGCCTACCAGCCGGACGGCACGCTGGCCTCGCGCCGCGAGGCCGGGTCGGTGCTGCACGACGCCGCCGAGATCGCCCGGCGGTGCGTGCGGATGGTGACACAGCAGGCGGTCGAGGCGACTGACGGCAGCACCGTGCAGGTGGCCGCCCGGTCCCTGTGCCTGCACGGCGACACCCCGGGTGCCGTCGAGTCGGCCCGCTCGGTCCGCGCGGCCCTCGAGGCGGCCGGCGTGCAGGTGGCCGCCTTCAGCGGGGCCCCCGCCGAGGGCGTGGCGGGGACGTGAGGATCAACCGGTGCGGCTCGGCGGCGCTGCTGGTGGACCTCGACGACCTCGAGGAGGTCCTCGGCCTGTATGCCGCGCTGGACCAGCAGCGTCCGGAAGGGCTGGTCGACCTGGTTCCCGCCGCCCGCACCCTGCTGGTCCGGGTCGACCCGCGGTGCGCGGACCTGGCCGGTGTGGAGGCGCGCATCCGCGCAGTGCCGGTGCACGCCGGTGAGCGGCCCGACACCGGGCGCGTCGAGGTGGGGGTGCGCTACGACGGCGAGGACCTGGCCGAGGTCGGCGAGCTCACCGGGCTCGGCGAGAGGGGCGTGGTCGAGGCGCACACCGGCCAGGAGTGGACCGTGGCGTTCTGCGGGTTCTCACCCGGCTTCGGCTACCTCGTCGGCGAGGACGACCGGTTGCACGTGCCGCGGCGCAGCGACCCGCGCACCCGGGTGCCCGCCGGGGCCGTCGCCCTCGCCGGCGAGTTCACCGGGGTCTACCCCAGGGAGTCGCCCGGCGGCTGGCAGCTGATCGGCCACGCCGTGGAGCCGGTGTGGGACCTGGCCCGCACGCCGCCGGCGCTGCTGCGCGCCGGGGTGCGGGTGCGTTTCCGGGAGGCGTCGTGAGAGCGCTCGAGGTGCTCGAGGCCGGCCCGCTGTCGACCGTGCAGGACCTGGGCCGGCCCGGTCAGGCCGCGCTCGGCGTGGGCGACTCCGGCGCCATGGACCGCGGTGCGCTGCTGCTCGGCAACCGCCTGCTCGGCAACCCACCGGGGGCGGCTGCCGTCGAGGCCACCTTCGGCGGGCTCGCCGTCCGCGCTGCGGCCCCGCTCGTCGTCGTGCTCACCGGCGCGCCCTGCCCGGCGACGGTCGCCGGCACCCCGGTGGGGGCGAACGCGCCGGTGACGCTCCCAGCGGGTGCCGAGCTACGGCTGGGCACCCCAGCCGCCGGCGTCCGGACATACCTGTGTGTGCGGGGCGGCGTCGAGGTGGAGCCGGTGCTGGGATCCCGGTCCACGGACCTGCTCTCCGGGCTCGGCCCCGAGGTGCTGCGGCCGGGGACCACGCTCCCGGTCGGCGTGCCCACCGATCCTCAGCCGGGTCTGGACCAGGCGCCCGTGCCCGCACCGGAGTCCGGCGAGGTCACGCTGCGGATCATCCCCGGTCCGCGACAGGACTGGTTCGTGCCGGACGCCCTGGCGACGCTCACCGGCGCGCCCTACGCCGCGACGTCGGACAGCAACCGCGTGGGCATGCGCCTCGACGGGCCGGAGCTCAAGCGGTGCCGGGGCGAGGAGCTGCCGAGCGAGGGCATGGTGCGCGGGGCGATCCAGGTGCCGCCGTCGGGACAGCCCACCGTCTTCCTCGCCGACCACCCCGTCACCGGCGGCTACCCCGTCATCGCCGTGGTGGCGGCCACCGACCTCGACCGTGCCGCGCAGGTGCGGCCCGGCCAGACCGTTCACTTCCGGGAGGCACGATGATCGTCGACGCAGGTGTCACACGGCTCACGCCCAGCGAGGCGCGGGCCCGGTTCCGGGGAGGGCTGCGGACGCCGACCGCCGGCTGGTGCTCCGGCTGGACCCAAGCCAACCTCATCGCGGTGCCCCGCGAGCAGGCCTACGACGTCCTGCTCTTCGCCCAGCGCAACCCGGTGCCGTGCCCGGTCCTCGACGTCACGGAGCCGGGTGAGGTCAGCTGCGAGATCTTCGACGGCGACCTGCGCACGGACCTGCCCGCCTACCGCATCTACCGGGACGGTGAGCTGGTCGAGGAGACCACCGACGTCACGACTGCGTGGCGTGACGACCTCGTGGCGTTCCTCATCGGGTGCAGCTTCACCTTCGAGGCGGCCCTGCTCGACGCCGGTGTCCCGGTGCGTCACCTCGAGGCGGGCAGCAATGTGCCGATGTACCGCACCGACCGGTCCTGCCGCGACGCCGGCAGCATCGGCGGGCCGCTGGTCGTGTCGATGCGCCCGGTCCCCGCAGCGCTGGTGGCGACGGCCGTCCGGGTCACGTCGCGCTACCCCGCCGTGCACGGCGCGCCGGTGCACGTCGGCGACCCTTCGGCGCTCGGGATCGCGGACCTGTCCGCGCCGGACTTCGGCGACCCGGTGGAGATCCAGGCCGGCGAGGTGCCGGTCTTCTGGGGCTGCGGCGTGACGCCGCAGGCGGCGGTGATAGCCTCCCGGCCGCCGTTCGCGATCGCGCACGCGCCCGGCTGCATGGCGATCACCGACGCCCGCGACAGCCAGTTCGTGATCCCCTGAGCCACTCGCCTCAGAAGTACCAGGGGAACGGGCTCCAGTCCGGCTCGCGACGCTGGAGGAAGGAGTCCCGCCCCTCGACCGCCTCGTCGGTCATGTACGCGAGCCGGGTGGCCTCGCCGGCGAACACCTGCTGGCCCATGAGCCCGTCGTCGGTGAGGTTGAACGCGAACTTCAGCATCCGCTGCGCGGTGGGGCTCTTGCCGTTGACCTCGGCCGCCATCCGCAACGCCTCGGCCTCGAGCGAAGCGTGGTCGGCGACGAGGTTGACCGCACCCATCCGGTGCATCTCCTCGGCGTCGTAGGTCCGCCCGAGGAAGAAGATCTCCCGCGCCCGCTTCTGCCCGACCATCTTGGCCAGGTAGGCCGAGCCGTACCCCGCGTCGAAGGACCCCACGTCGGCGTCGGTCTGCTTGAACCGCGCGTGCTCCCGGCTGGCGATCGTCAGGTCGCACACCACGTGCAGCGAGTGCCCGCCGCCGGCGGCCCACCCGCCGACGACCGCGACGACCACCTTGGGCATGGTCCGGATCAGCCGCTGCACCTCCAGGATGTGCAGCCGTCCGCCCTCGGCCTTGACCCGCGCGGTGTCGACCGAGTCGGCGCCCTCCCCACTGGCGTACTGGTAGCCGCTCCGCCCCCGGATGCGCTGGTCCCCGCCGGAGCAGAACGCCCACCCGCCGTCCTTCGGGCTCGGCCCGTTACCGGTCAGCAGCACGCAGCCCACGTCGGGTGTCATCCGCGCGTGGTCGAGCGCCCGGTAGAGCTCGTCGACCGTGTGGGGCCGGAACGCGTTGCGCACCTCCGGCCGGTCGAACGCCACCCGTACCGTCCCGCGCTCACGCCCGGGCAGCACGCACCGGTGGTAGGTGATGTCGGTGAACTCGAACCCGGGCACCTCCTCCCAGGCGTCCGGGTCGAAGGTCTCCGAGACGTTTCTGACGGGACCGGCAGCGTCGGCGGGAGTGCTCACGTCCGCGAGGATAGGCGTATGCCGTCCGCCCCCCACCCCAGCCCGTGTCCCGCTGGCGAGCTGGCTCCGCTGGATGAGCTGCTGGCCGGTCTGCGGGTGGTCCAGATCCCGATGCGGGTGCGCTTCCGTGGGATCGACACCCGCGAGGTGGCGCTGGTCCGCGGCCCGGTCGGCTGGGGTGAGTTCGGCCCCTTCCTCGAGTACGGCCCCGCCGAGTCGTCCCGCTGGCTGGCCGCCGCGGTGGAGGCCGCCTGGCACGGCTGGCCCGAGCCCGTCCGTGGCTCGGTCCCGGTCAACGCCACCGTGCCCGCCGTCCCCGCGTCCGCCGTCCCCGACCTGCTCTCCCGGTATGCCGGGTGCACCAGTGTCAAGGTCAAGGTCGCCGAGCGTGGGCTCACGGGGGATGGCGGCGCCGACGTCCCGGGGCTGGCCGACGACCTGTCGCGGGTGGCGGCCGTGCGGGAGGTCCTCGGCCGCGGTGCGCGGATCCGGGTCGACGCCAATGGCGGCTGGTCGGTGGACCAGGCGGTCGAGGCCCTCGGCAAGCTGGCGGCCTACGAGCTGGAGTACGCCGAGCAGCCCTGCGCCAGTGTGGAGGAGCTGGCCGAGCTGCGGCAGGCCTTGGCACGGGCCGGCACCGACGTGCCCGTGGCCGCCGACGAGTCGATCCGCAAGGCCGCCGACCCGCTGCGCGTGGTGCAGCTCGAGGCCGCCGACCTCATCGTGGTGAAGGTGGCCCCGCTCGGCGGGGTGCGCGCCGCGCTGCGGGTGGTCGAGGAGTGCGGGCTGCCGGCGGTGGTGTCGAGCGCGATCGACACGTCGGTGGGGCTGCGCGCCGGCGTGGCGCTCGCCGCGGCCCTGCCCGACCTGCCGCACGCGTGCGGCCTGGGCACCCTGCACCTCATGGCCGGCGACGTCACCGCAGCCTCGCTGCTCCCCGAGCGGGGGGCCGTCCCGGTGCGGGACGTCATACCGGAGGAGGACCTGGTGCGGCGCTGGGAGGCGCCGCCGGACCGCCAGGAGTGGTGGCGCCAGCGGGTCCGGGCCGCGGCCGAGGCGCTGTCCGGCTGACCCATCCGCCGCGGCCTAGAGAATCGCCTACAGGATCTTGGCGGCCTGCATCGTGGCACCGGGGTGCTGCGCCGCGGTCACCAGCGGCTTGACGACCGCGCCGGGGTGCTTGGCGGCGGTGGCGCCGGCCTTCATGCCGGCCGTCATCCCCGCCTTCGCCGTGACGCCGGGGTGCTTGAGCGCCTGGGAGACCGCGGCCCCGGCGGCTCCCGTGCCGAGCAGGTTCAGCCGGTGGCCGAGGAGCCCGGCCACGGCGCGCTGCTGCTCGCCCTGCTGGGAGCCGAGGACGACGATCGCGCCGAGCAGCGCCGGGGTCAGCCACTGGTAGATCTTGAGGTGGCGCTGGGCACGCGCCAGCTCCGGCGAGGTGGTGGGTCCCGGCTCGGTGACGCCCGGCGCGCCCTCGTGGCTCATCCGCCCGATCTTCTTGGCGAGCTGCCCACGGTAGATGCTCAGCCCGGCGGCGACCGCGCTCAGGCTGGCCTTGGCGACGGTGTTCCAGCGTGCCTCCTGCTGCACCGCGAGCCGGCTCTTGTTGCCGAGGACCAGCCCGAGCCCGGAGGCGGCGTTGAGGGTGATCGCCGCGGCAGCCACGGGCGTCCAGCGACCCCAGCCCACCGAGGACAGCCGTAGCCGCTCCGTCGGATCCTTGGCCTGGGCCACCGCGCCGTTCAACCCCACCGCCCCCATGAGGTCGCCACCGAGCCAGGTGGCCAGGCTCAGGTCGTGGATGCTGCGCAGGATCGTGTTCCGCTCGGACATCTGCTCATCCCTTCGGGTCGACAGCGAAAGATCGACAGCAGGCACCTCGCTTACCCGGGCCGGCCGGGTCGAAAACGGCTCACAGCTCGGTGAAGGAGCGCCCCATCTGTCGCAGTGCCGTCGCGAAGGCGGCGGAGCTGCCGGCCGCGAGCAGCCCGTGCTGCCGGGTGCGCGGGTCGTAGTCCGAGCCGTCCGCTCGGCCCACCCGCCCCCCGCTCTCGGTGGCGATGAGCGAGCCGGGCGCGTGGTCCCACGGCTTCGCCCGGCGGTAGACGAGGAAGTCCACCAGCCCCGACGCGAGCCGGCCGTAGTCGATCCCGCAGCACAGGTGCGTCGGGCCCAGCGGCTCCAGCTGCCCGATCTGCGCGCCCCACAGCTTGCGGTATGACGTCGCGCCACGCAGCTGCCCGGGCTCACCTGCCGGCAGCGGCCGGCTGATCCGGACCCCGTTGCACTCGGCCCCGGCGCCGCGCTCGGCGACGTAGGCCTGCTCGTGCTGCGGCTGCCAGATCCAGCCGCGGACCACCTGTCCGCTGCGCAGCTCGGCAACCATCACGGCGTGGTCGGGGGAGCCGGCCACGAAGTTCTTCGTGCCGTCCACCGGGTCGACGGTCCACGCGTGGTCGGCGCCGTCGAGCGCGTCGAGGATGGAGGGGTCCTGGTCGACCGCCTCCTCACCCACCACCAGGGCGTCCGGGTCGTCGGCGAGCAGGGCCTTGGTGAGCAGCTCCTCGGACTCCCGGTCGGCGACGGTGACGAGGTCGCCCGGGTGCTTCTCCTCGACCTGGTCCTTGGACAGGGCCTGGAAGCGAGGGTTGATCACGGCCTCGGCGGTGTCCTTGAGCAGTTGCAGCACGGCGTCGGTGTCCACGGGGTCCAACCTGCCAGATCACGATCCGGTTGACGCGCGCGGACACCCGGCCTGCTGACGGCTACCGTGAAGATGTGCGGTTCACCATCGGCTTCGACCTCGACATGACGCTCGTCGACTCCCGCGAGGGCATCGTGGCGACCATGCGCGCAGCGCTGCGCGACCAGGGCGTCACGGTCGACGACCACCAGCTGTGGCCGCACATCGGCGAGCCCTTGGAGCAGACGCTGGGCCGCTACATCAGCGGGGAGGGCCTCGACCGGGCCTGCGCCGACTACCGCCGCGAGTACCTCCGCAGCGCGGTCCCGGTCACCACGCTGCTGCCCGGTGCCCGGGAGTCGCTGGAGGCCATCCACGACCTCGGCGGGCACGTCATCGTCGTCAGCGCGAAGGTCACCGAGGCGGTGCAGGCGGTGCTCGACCAGGTCGGGCTGGTGGCGGAGGACGTCCAGGGCGGCCTGTTCGCCGACGGCAAGGCCACCGTCCTGCGCAGGCACTGTGCCGCCGTCTACGTCGGCGACCACGTCGGGGACGTGCAGGCCGCACGGGCCGCGGACGCCACGGCCGTCGCCGTGCTCACCGGGCCCAACGACAAGGCGACGCTGGAGCGGGCGGGTGCGGACGTCATCCTCGACGGCCTGCGGGAGTTCCCCGGCTGGCTGCGGGAGTGGCACGCGACCGGGAGTTACGTGGCCGTGTGACCGGTTAGGCTGGGGGGACGGGCGCCATGCACCGCACGATGCGCTCTCCCCTGAACGACCGTTGAGACCGACTGGCGAGGAGCCCCGCAGCCCGCGGGGGTCCTCCACACGCATGGACGAGCAAGAGGTGGGCTGTGCCGACAGGCAAGGTCAGGTTCTACGACGCCGAGCGCAAGTTCGGCTTCATCACGGACGACGACGGCGGTGACGTGTACCTGCCGGCCAAGGCGCTGCCCGAGGGCGTGGAGTCCGTGCGCAGCGGCACGCGGGTCGAGTTCGGGATCATCGAGGGGCGGCGCGGTGCGCAGGCGCTCTCGGTGCACCTGCTGGACCCGGTGCCGTCCGTGGCCCGCGGGGTCGCCGCCAAGAACCGCAAGCCGGCCGACGAGATGGCGGTCGTCGTCGAGGACGTGATCAAGCTGCTCGACGACGCCTCCAACCAGCTGCGGCGGGGTCGCTACCCCGACCGCAAGCGCTCCGGTGCGCTCGCCAAGAGCCTGCGGGCCGTCGCGGACCAGTTCGAGGCAGGTGCCTGACGCCGATGCCGACCAGCAAGGACGACGCCACCCTGTTCGCCGCCGTCGAGCTCGCCCGCGAGGCCGCCGAGGGCATCGCCGAGCCGGGGACCGTCGGGGAGCACCTCGGCGCCGAGATGAACGCCGAACGGCTCGCCACGCACTACTTCGCCTGCACCGCCACCGCCTACCCGGGCTGGCGCTGGGCCATCACGCTCGCCCGCGCGCCGCGGGCGCGCAAGGCCACCGTCTGCGAGACCAACCTCGTGCCCGGCGAGGGTGCCCTCGTCGCCCCCGAGTGGGTGCCGTATGCCGAGCGCCTGGCTCCCGGTGACATCGGCGCCGGCGACGTCACCCCCTTCGTGGAGGACGACCCGCGCCTGGAGCCCGGGTTCGAGGCCACCGGCGACGAGGACGTCGACCAGATGGCGCAGTGGGAGCTCGGGCTGGGCCGGCCCCGCGTGCTGTCCGCCGAAGGGCGCGAGGACGCCGCCCAGCGCTGGTACGACGGTGACAACGGCCCCCAGGCCCCGGTCGCCCAGCAGGCGCCCGCCCCCTGCGCGACGTGCGGCTTCTTCGTCCCGATGGCAGGTGCACTGCGCTCTTTTTTCGGCGTGTGCGCCAACGCGTGGTCTCCCTCCGACGGTCGCGTCGTGAGCCTTGACCACGGCTGCGGCGCACACAGCGAGGTGGACATCGAGAAGCCCGAGCCCACACCGGCCGAGCAGCCGGTCCTCGATGAGTTGGCGGTCGACGTCCTGGTCTAGGTGAGCCGTCCGCGACGTCGTGGAGAGGAGTGAGGCACCCTGGCTCTGCTCGCCGCGTTCGGGGAGCCCCTGGGGGAGGGGTGGGTCCAGGTCGCCGAGTTGGCCCTGGCGCTGGTGCTGTCCGCAGCGATCGGCCTCGAGCGAGAGCTGCGTGGCAAGAGCGCCGGGCTGCGCACCCACGCGCTGATCGGGTTCGCCTCCGCCCTCTTCGTCCTCGTCTCGAAGTACGGCTTCACCGACGTGCTCGGGCCGCAGGTGCGCCTGGACCCCTCGCGCGTGGCCGCCGGCATCGTGTCCGGCATCGGGTTCATCGGCGGCGGCCTGATCTTCGTGCGGCGCGACGCGGTGCGTGGCCTGACCACGGCGGCGTCGGTGTGGCTGACCACGGCGGTGGGCATGGCCGCAGGTGCCGGGCTGCCGGTGCTCGCGGCCGTCACCACTGCCGGCTTCTTCGGGGTCGTCTTCGGGCTGCGGCCACTCGCGCGGCACCTGCCGGGCGCCGCACACCGGCAGCGCGAGCTGACCATCACCTACGAGGAGGGCCGCGGCCTGCTGCGCCGGATCCTCGAGATCTGCACCGAGCAGGGCTGGATCGTCGCCGAGCTGTCCACCCGCCGCCCCACCGACTCCGAACACGCCGACTCGCTGGTCAGCGTGCAGATTCGCCTCGACGGCGGCCACGAACCGGAGCGGCTGGTCGAGCAGCTCGGCGCCGTCGAGGGTGTGGTCGTGGTGCGGTCGGCCGACCCCGAGGACGAGTAGCGCCGAACGCCCTTGCGCCAGCAGGGATCAGCGCCGGACGCCGAGGAGCGTTGCGCCGTCAGGCGTCCCGTGCGTTGCCGCGTCCGCGACGGATGTAGACCCAGCCGAAGACCCCGATGCCCAGACCCGCCACACAGCACCACGGCCACCACGAGCGGGCACCGGCGTGCAGGGAGGGCAGCGCCAGGCTGACGACGAGCGCCACCAGCCACACCGCCATACCGGCCTCCACGATCCGGAGGCTGTTGACCTTCAACGGTGCCAGCTCGGTCCGGCCTTCTCCCCGATCCGCCCCACCCGGCTGCTCGTTCACGGGCCCAGCCTAGCGAGCCGGGGACGGCTGCCCACCGGACGGATTCCCGGAAACGGGCGATCTCGGCATACCCTAGAGGTCATGCCCTCCACCGCTCTTCGCGAGCGCACCCCTGTGTCCCAAGGGGGCCTCGACCGGTTCTTCAAGATCACGCAGCGCGGCTCCACCGTAGCCCGTGAGGTCCGAGGCGGGTTGGTGACGTTCGCCACCATGGCCTACATCGTCGTCCTCAACCCGATCCTCATCGGCAACAACCCGGACAGTACCGGCGCCTTCCTCGGCGGCAGCCAGGACGGCAACGCCGCCAAGATCGCCGCGGCGACCGCGCTGGTCGCCGGGATCATGACGATCCTCATGGGCGTCGTCGCGAACTACCCGCTGGCGCTCGCGACCGGGTTGGGACTCAACGTCTTCGTGGCCACCGGCATCGCCACCCTTCCGCACATGACGTGGGCCGACGCCATGGGGCTGATCGTGCTGGAGGGCCTGATCATCCTCGTGCTGGTCCTGACCGGCTTCCGCACCGCGGTCTTCCGGGCGATCCCGGCCCAGCTGAAGACCGCCATCAGCGTCGGGATCGGCTTGTTCATCACCCTCGTCGGGCTCGTCGACGCCGGGGTCATCACCAAGCCGGCGGTCGGTCCCGTGCCGGTCCAGCTCGGTCTGGACGGCTCGCTCGACGGGTGGCCGATCCTGCTGTTCGTCATCGTGTTCGTCGGCATCGTCGCGATGCACTCCCGCAAGATCAACGGCTCCCTGCTCTACGGGATCGTCGGCGGCACGGTCCTCGGCATCATCTTCCAGTCGCTGTTCCACATCGGCGCGCTGTCGAAGGACAACCCGCACGGCTGGCAGCTCAACGTGCCGACCGTCCCGCACCAGTGGCTGGCCACCCCCGACTTCTCGCTGCTGGGCCACTTCTCGTTGCTCGGCTCGTTCACGCGGATCGGCGTCATCGCCACCGTCCTGCTCGTCTTCACCCTGCTGCTCGCCGACTTCTTCGACACCATGGGCACGATGGTGGCGATCGGCGGTGAGGCCGGGCTGCTCGACAAGGACGGCAACCCGCCGAGCACGCAGCGCATCCTCGTCGTCGACTCGCTCGCCGCTGCCGCAGGCGGTGCCGCCGGGGTGAGCAGCAACACCTCCTACATCGAGTCCGCCTCGGGCGTCGGTGCCGGCGCCCGCACCGGACTGGCCTCGGTCGTGACCGGGGTGCTCTTCCTGCTCGCGACCTTCCTCGCGCCGCTGGTCAAGGTCGTGCCCCACGAGGCCGCCACCCCGGCGCTGGTGTTCGTCGGGTTCCTGATGATGCAGCAGGTCAAGGGCATCAGCTGGGACGACATCGAGATCGCCATCCCGGCGTTCCTCACGGTCGTCTTCATGCCGCTGACCTACTCGATCACGGCCGGCATCGGCGCCGGCTTCGTGGTCTACACCATCATCAAGCTGGTGCGCGGCAAGGCTGCTCAGGTGCACCCGCTGATGTGGGTCGTGTCGGCGCTGTTCGTGGTCTACTTCGCGATCGACCCGATCAAGTCGCTCTTCGGCGTGAGCTGACCCGCTGCCGCGGCGGTTCCCCGGCGGCGGCGCCCGCTGGCGCCCGGGTGGCCGCGCCCGGGCGGCCGCGCGCATGGGAGAGGCCCCGCTTTCGACCTTCCGGAATAGTTAGCACAACTAATGAGTTATGCTAATGACGTCCCGGAAGGAGCCACCACGCCCACCTCATCGTCGTCCACCACCGAGTCACGCCCCCGCACCCTGACCACTGCCCAGCTCGCCGCGGAGCTGCGCCTCTCGTGCATGCGGATCAGCCGCCGGGTCCGCTTCGAGAGCACCAACATCGTCGCGCCGAACCAGTTCAGCGTCCTGTCCCGGCTGGAGAAGATCCCCTGCACCCCGCGTGAGCTCGCCGAGATCGAGCGGGTGAGCGCGCCGAGCATGACCCGCACCGTTGCCGGTCTGGTGGACCTCGGCCTCGTCTCGCGGGCCGACGACCCGGACGACGGCCGCCAGGTGATCCTGTCGCTGACCGAGGACGGCAAGCGGACCCTCCGTGAGATCCGTCGCCACCGCGACCAGTGGATGGCGACCCGCATCAAGAACCTCACCTCTGAGGAACGCGAGGTGCTCTCCCGCGCCAGCGCGATCCTGGAGAGGGTGGCGAACGAGTGAGTCCGACCTTCCGCTCGCTCTCGATCTACAACTACCGCCTCTACTGGACCGGCGCCCTCGTCTCCAACATCGGCACCTGGATGGGCCGGGTGTCGCAGGACTGGCTGGTCCTCACCGACCTGACCCACCACTCCTCGACCGACCTCGGCACGGTGACGGCGCTGCAGTTCCTGCCGCTGGTGCTGCTCGCGCCCTGGGCCGGTGCGATCACCGACCGGTTCCCCAAGCGGCGCATCCTGTTCATCACGCAGAGCGCCCTCGCGGTCACCTCGCTGCTGACCGGTCTGCTGATCATCACCGGCGTCGTGCAGCTGTGGCACATCTTCGCGCTGGCCTTCCTGCAGGGCGTGGCGACCGCCGTCGACAACCCGGGCCGGCAGACCTTCGTCTCCGAGATGGTGCCGCGCGAGTCGCTGAGCAACGCCGTGAGCCTGAACAGCGCCTCCTTCAACGCCGCCCGGCTCATCGGTCCCGGCGTCGCGGGCCTGGTGATCGCCGCGGTCGGCACCGGCCCGTCGTTCTTCGTCAACACGCTGAGCTTCGTCGCGGTGCTCCTCGCCCTGTGGCGCATGCGCACCTCCGAGCTGCGGCCCGCGCCGCGGACGGCCGGTCGCGGTTCGATCCGGGAGGGTGCCCGCTACGTGAAGAACCGGCCGGACATCATCCTCATCATGGTGCTGGTCTTCATGCTCGGGACGTTCGGGATGAACTTCCAGCTCACGACGGCGCTGATGGCCACCCAGGTCTTCCACAAGGGCGCGGGGGAGTACGGCCTGCTCGGCTCGATCATGGCCATCGGCTCGCTCGCCGGTGCCCTGCTCGCCGCACGACGGGCCCACCCCCGGCTGCGGATCCTGCTGATCGCCCTGTCCGGGTTCGCGATCGCCACGCTGGTCGCCGCCACCGCGCCGTCGTACTGGATGTTCGCGATCTTCCTCGTCCCGACGGGTCTGTTCTCGATCACGGTGCTCACCAGCGCCAACTCGATGGTGCAGCTCGGAGTCGACCCGGCGATGCGCGGCCGCGTGATGGCGCTCTACATGGCGATCTTCATGGGCGGCACGCCGATCGGCGCCCCGGTGATCGGCTGGATCGGCGACGCCTTCGGCGCCCGCTGGACCATCCTCATCGGCACCTTCGCCGTGGCCGTGTCCGTGGTCGGTGCGGCGGCCTACCTCGTGCGCAGCGAGAATGTCCACGTGCGGTTGGTGCGCGACGGATTGGCGGGGCACGGACTCCCGCGGTTCGTGCTCACCAAGGGCCAGGTCACCGAGCCGGTTCCCCAGCGGGCGGCCTGATGACCCCTCGCTTCCGCCGCTGGATCGTGGTCGTCGCGCTGGTCGTGCTCGTCGGCGCGGCCGTCGTCGGCAGCCTCGTGCGCCACTGACCCGCACGCGACGCCGACCGGCTGCGCGGGTCCGGTCGAGGGGCCCTCAGCCGGTTGGCGGCAGCTCCGCGACGCAGGCGGTGCCGACCCGGCGGAAGCCGACGCGCTCGTAGACCCGGGCCACCGCGTCGTCCTGCGCGGACAGGAACACCTGCCGTATGCCGTGCGCTTGCGCGTCCGCGACCAGCGCCGCCGTGACGGCCCCGCCGATGCCGAGCCGCCGCGCCCGCGGAAGCACCGCGATCCCGGCGAGCTCGGTGGTGTCCCGGCGCGGGCCGTGGCTGCCGCCGCCGACCACCTGCCCGTCGAGGAACGCGCCGACGACCCGGAGCAGACCACGCCGGAGCTGCTCGGGCTGGTTGCCGGCGTCCGGTGCGGCCACCTCATCGGTGCCGCCGAACCCGGCGTGCACGGCGGCGGCGACGCGACCGAGGTCGGGGTCGTCGGCGTCGAGGACCCGCAGCTCGAGGCCGGGCGGCGTCATCGTCGTCACCGGCCGGGTGTCGACCCAGCCGGGAGGGGTTCCGGCGCCGGGCAGCACGAGCAGCGGGCACTCCTCGACGGACATCCCGGCGTCGCGGGCGGCAGCCAGGAGGGTGGGCGTCGTCTGCTGCACCCACTCCAGGGCGCGCGGCACCCCGAGCTCCCGTTCCCGGTCCAGGAGCCGGCGCACGTCGGCGGCGCCGACCGGCTCGGCGAGCCCGAGCCTGGGCCGGGCGTAGTAGGGCCACCCGGCCGGGTCGCGGCGCACGAAGAGCGTGAACGGCCCGACCTCCTCGGTCGTGGCCAGCGGTCGCGGAGCGGCGTCGTAGTAGCGCTCGAGGACCGTCAGGGTCGTCAGGACCTCCGGGTGCGGGGTGGTGGTCTGTGGCACGCCGCCGATCCTCGCAGGACGCGCCCGCCCGGACCAACGCTTTTCGGGATGGTCGGCAGGCGCGGCGACCTGCTCAGGAGAGTGCCACGGCCTGCGCGTGCAGCGCCCGGCGCACCTGGTCCTGCTGTTCGATCACGAGCCGGCGCAGGGCGGCCGGGGCGTCCGGGTGGTCGTCCAGCCACTGCTGGGCACGCCGCAGCATCGGGTGGGCGTCCGGGTCCTGGCCCTCCTGCAGGTCCTGCCAGGTCGGGAAGAGACCGACGACGAGACGGCTGGCGATCTCGATGGGCCGCGTGGCCCAGAGGCGCGCGATCACGTCGAAGTACTGCTCGGCATACCGCTGGGCGAGTTCGGCGTGCGTGGGCTGGCTGAACCCGGCGATGGTGGCGTCCACCTGCTCATTGGTGAGGTGGTCGTCGTCGACCAGGGAGCGCCAGGCCGCCGCCTGTACCTCGGCGTCCGGCCGGCTGGTGACCGCAGCGAGGTGCTCGATGGCCCCGGAGGCGGTGTTGTCCCGCTGCAGTTCGGTGTCCAGATCGGCCTCGGTCGCCTCGCCGGCGGCGGCGAGCGCGCGCCACATCGCCCACCGCAGGTCGGTGTCGAGGGCGAGGCCCTTGACCGTGTCGGTCCCGTCCAGCACCCCGCGGAGCCGGGAACCGCCCTCGGGCAGCACCGCCGTCAGCGAGGCCAGCGCACGCGCCCACGTGAGCTGTCGCCCGGAGCCGGGCTCGCGCAGCACCTCCGTCCACGCCATGCGGATGAGGTCGTTGAGCGCCCGGTGCCGCTGCGCGGCAGGCAGGTAGCGACGGATGCAGGTGCGGGCGTTGGCGAGGGTGTCCCGCAGCAGCGCCACGTGGCTCTCGCGCGGGGCCTGCGCGCCGACGATCCGCAGGTAGTCCTGGGCGCGCAGCACCCCGTCGCGACAGGCGTTCCACAGCGCGGACCAGACCACCGCGCGCGACAACGGCTCCTCCAGCGAGCCGAGGTGCCGCTCCACGGTCGCGAGCGAGCGCTCGTCCAGCCGCACGACGGCATACGTGAGGTCGTCGTCGTTGACGAGCACCAGGTCCGGGGCCGGCTTCCCCGCGGCCTCGGCGACGGCGGTGACGTCCTCGTGGAGGTCGAGCTCGATCCGCTCGGTGCGCACCAGTCGCGTGTCCTGCAGGGCGTAGAGCCCCACGGCCAGGCGGTGCGGGCGCGACACCGGGTCACCGGTGGTCGGGTCCGCCGCCGAGCGCTCGACCACGAGCCGGTCGATCGTCCCGTCGGGCGCCAGCGACAGCCGCGGCGTGAGGGTGCAGACCCCGGCCGTCTCGAGCCACACCCGCGACCAGGCCGCGAGGTCCCGTCCGGAGGCCCCGGACAGCTCCGCGAGCAGGTCGGCCAGCGTGGTGTTGCCGAACGCGTGCTGCTGGAAGTAGCTGCGCGACCCGGCGAAGAAGGCGTCCTGCCCGACGTAGGCCACCAGCTGCTTGAGCACGGACGCGCCCTTGGCGTAGGTGATCCCGTCGAAGTTCTGCCGGGCCGCCTCGAGGTCGTCGATGGTGGCGACGATCGGGTGGGTGGTGGGCAGCTGGTCCTGCAGGTAGGCCCACGCCTTGCGCTTGCTGGCGAAGCTGGTCCAGGCGTCGGTGTGCTCGGTGGCGGCGGCGTTGACGTGCGTGCCCATGTAGTCGGCGAAGGACTCCTTGAGCCACAGGTCGTTCCACCACCGCATGGTGACCAGGTCGCCGAACCACATGTGCGCCATCTCGTGCAGGATCGTGTTGGCGCGGCCCTCGTACTGCGCCGCGGTGGCCGCCGAGCGGAAGAGGTAGTGCTCGGTGAACGTCACGCACCCCGGGTTCTCCATGGCGCCGATGTTGTATTCCGGCACGAAGGCCTGGTCGTACGTCATCCACGGGTAGGGGTAGCCGAACTCCCGGTGGTAGAAGTCCATCCCCTGCTTGGTGACCGTGAAGATCCGGTCGCTGTCCAGGTGCTCGGCCAGCGACTGCCGGCACAGGGCCACCAGCGGCACCGTGAGGGCCCCGCCCGGTGCCCTCCACTCGTCCTCCGCGCGGTGGTAGGGGCCGGCCACGACCGCTGTCAGGTAGGTCGGCAGCGGCAACGTGGGCGCGAACACCGTTGTCGTGACTGCCCCTTCAGTAGCCGTCGAAGCGGCAGGCGAGTTGGAACGCACCTCCCACCCGCTCGGTGCGGTCACCACGAACGTGAACGGCGCCTTGAGGTCCGGCTGCTCGAAGTCGGCGAACACGCGCCGGGCGTCGGCCGGCTCGAAGTGCGTGTAGAGGTAGGTGTTGCCGTCCACCGGGTCGAGGAACCGGTGCAGTCCCTGCCCCGTCCTGCTGTATGCCGCCTCGCCCGCGACCGTGACGACGTTCTGTTGGCGCAGCCCCGCCAAGGCGACGCGGTGGCCGTCGAAACACGTTGCGGTGTCGAGGGGTTCGCCGTTGAGCACCACGGAGTGCACCGACGTGGCGAGGAAGTCGAGGAAGGTCTCGGCGCAGTCGGCGGTGAACTCGATGGTCGTCGTCGACGGGAAGGTCAGCGCCGCTGGGTCGGCAGCGGAGCTGAGGTCGAGCTCCACCCGGTAGGCCTGCACGTCGAGGCGAGCCGCCCGGGTGCGTGCTTCCTCGTGCGTCAGGTTGGCGGTGGTCTGTCCGGTGCCGGGAGAGTTCGTGTGGGTCACCCGAGCGAGTCAACCACGTGGTCGATGCAGCGGGTCAGGGCGCTGACGTCCTCCGGCTCGACCGCGGGGTAGAGGCCGACGCGCAGCTGGTTGCGGCCGAGCTTGCGGTAGGGCTCGGTGTCGACGATGCCGCTTGCCCGCAGGGCGCTCGCCACCGCCGCGGCGTCCACCTCCTCGGCGAAGTCCACGGTGCCGACGACCGGGGAACGGTGCTGCGGGTTGGCCACGAACGGCGAGGCGTAGTCGGTGCGCTCCGCCCAGTCGTAGAGGCGACCGGCGCTGTCCGCGGTGCGCGCCACCGCCCAGGCGAGTCCGCCCTGCTCGAGCAGCCACTGCACCTGGTCGGCGAGCATGGCCAGGGTCGCGATGGCCGGAGTGTTGAGGGTCTGGTCCTTGCGCGAGTTCTCGATGGCGGCGGTCAGGCTGAGGAAGTCGGGGATCCACCGGTCGCGCGCAATCCGCTCGGCGCGCTCGACGGCCGCGGGCGAGAGCACCGCCAACCACAGCCCGCCGTCGGAGGCGAAGCACTTCTGCGGCGCGAAGTAATAGACGTCGCAGGCCCGCAGGTCCACGTCCATCCCGCCCGCCGCCGAGGTCGCGTCCACGACGACCAGGGCGTCGTCGTCGGCGCCGGGGACGCGGTGCACCGGGGCACAGGCACCCGTGGAGGTCTCGTTCTGCGGCCACGCATAGACGTCGATCCCGTCGTGCGCCCGTGGCGTCGGCACCGACCCGGGGTCGGCCGTGACGATCATCGAGTCACCGAGGAACGGTGCCCGGTCCGTGACGGCGGCGAACTTGCGGGAGAACTCCCCGAAGGAAAGGTGCTGAGCCCGGTCGCGCACCAGGCCGAACGCGGCGACGTCCCAGAAGGCGGTCGAGCCGCCGACGCCGAGGACCACCTCATAGCCCTCCGGCAGCTGCAGCAGCTCGGCGAGCCCGCGCCGGACCTCAGCGACGAGGCCGCGGACGGGGGCCTGCCGGTGGGAGGTGCCCAGCACGGAGCGGGCGATGGCGGAGAGCCGCTCCACCTGGGCCGGGCGGACCCGGCTCGGTCCGCTGCCGAACCGTCCGTCCGCCGGCAACAACTCCGTGGGGATGGTGATCTCGGGCACCGCCATGCGGCGAGTGTGGCACGCGGGCGGAGGGGCGCAGCGGGCCGATCCGGGTCGTGGACGGCCGCCCGATCACGCGGGCTCCCACCCGGCCACCTGCTCGGGTGCGCGCGGCGGCTCCCCGACGTAGCGGGCCCGGGGGCGCACCATCTTGCCGACGCGCTGCTGCTCGAGGATGTGCGCCGACCACCCGGCGGTCCGCCCGCAGATGAACATCGGGGTGAAGATCGCCGCCGGTACCTCGGCGAAGTCGAGCAGCACGGCAGCCCAGAACTCCACGTTCGTGGAAATCACCTTGTCCGACCGGCGCTCGCGCAGGGCCGACAGCGCCGCCTGCTCGAGCGCCTTGGCGACCTCGTAGCGCGGCGCCCCGAGCCGTTCGCAGGTGGCTCGCAGCACGCGGGCACGGGGGTCCTCCGCGCGATAGACCGGGTGGCCGAAGCCCATCAGGCGGTCGCCGTCGTCGAGCGCCTCGCGCACGTAGGCCACGGCGTCGCCGGACTCCTCGACGGCCTCGATCATGTGCAGCACCCGGGAGGGGGCGCCGCCGTCGAGCGGGCCGCTCATCGCGCCGACCGCGCCGGACAGGCAGGCGGCCACGTCGGTGCCGGTGGAGGCGATGACCCGGGCAGTGAAGGTCGAGGGGCTGATCCCGTGCTCGGCCACCGCCGTCCAGTAGGCGTCCACGGCCTCCACGTGCCGCGGGTCCGGCTCGCCGCGCCACCGGATCATGAACCGCTCCACGATGGTGTCCGCCTGGTCCACGACCCGTTCGGGCACCATCGGCACCTCCTGGCCCCGCGCGGACTGGGCGATGAAGGACAGCGCCATCACCGAGGCCCGGGCGAGGTCGTCGCGCGCCTCGGCCCCGTCGATGTCGAGCAGCGGACGGAAGCCCCACACCGGGGCGAGCAGCGCCAGGGCGCTCTGCACGTCGACCCGCACGTCGCCGGTGTGCACCGGCAGCGGGAACGGCTCCGCCGGCGGCAGCCCCCGGCCCAGGTCGTTGTCGACGAGCAGCCCCCACACGCTGCCGAACGAGACCCGCCCGACCAGGTCGTCCAGGTCGACGCCCCGGTAGCGCAACGCGCCACCGGCCCGGTCCGGTTCGGCGACCTCGGTCTCGAAGGCGACCACGCCGTCGAGCCCCGGCACGAAGCGGGACCCGTCCGCGTCCAGGGCCTCGTTCACGGCGTCACCCGCTCCCGCCATTCGGTTCCCCTGCCAGGTTGTGGACTGCGTGTCGGTGGGCTCACCCTACGCTGACCGCCGTGCCCCTCCTCCTGGACGTGACCCCGCTACGGGTGAACCCGGCATACCGGCGTCTCTGGTCGGGATTCGCGCTCAGTGGCGTGGGAGCACAGCTGGCGACCGTGGCCATCGGCCTGCAGGTCTACGCGATCACCGGGTCCAGCTTCGCGGTCGGCCTGGTCGGCCTGTTCGCGCTCGTCCCGATCATCGTCATGGGGCTCTACGGCGGGGCGCTGGTGGACGCCCACGACCGGCGCCGGGTCGCGCTGCTGGCCGGGTGCGTGCTGTGGGCCGTCTCCGTGCTCAACACGGTGCAGGCGGCCCTGCACAACGCCAACCCGTGGGTGCTCTACGTCCTGGTCGCGGTCTACAACGCCGGGTTCGCGGTGGTCAGCCCGGCGCGCTCGGCCATCTACCCGCGGCTGCTCGACCACGGCCTGTTGCCGGCGGCGAACGCCCTGAACGTGGCCGCGATGAACATCGCGATGACGGCCGGGCCGCTGCTGGCCGGGCTGTTGGTGGAGTGGCACGGCTATGTGGTCGCCTACGCCGTGGACGCCGGCCTGTTCACCTTCGCGATCTGGGGGCTGCTCAAGCTGCCCCCCATCCCACCGGAGGTCGACCCCACCGCCGACGCCGGCGTGCCGCGGCGGCGGCCCGGGCTGTCCAGCGTGCTGGACGGGCTGCGCTTCCTGAGCACGCGCCCCAACGTGCGGATGACCTTCCTGTCCGACTTCTGCGCGATGATCCTCGCCCAGCCGCGGGCGCTGTTCCCGGCGGTGGCCGCGCTGGCCTTCGGCGGCGGAGCGGCGACCGTGGGCTACCTGTCGGCCGCCGTGGCGGTCGGCGCCATCGTCGCGATGGGGGTGTCCGGCCCGCTGGGCCACCTCCGCCGCCAGGGCAGCGCCGTCGTGGCGTCGGTGGCCCTCTGGGGTGTGTCGATCGCGGGCTTCGGGACCGCCATCGCCCTCGCCGGCCACGGACTCAGCCGCACCGCGGCGATGGGGCTCGGGCTGGTCTGCCTCGCGGGCGCGGGGGCGGCCGACTCGGTCAGCGCAGTCTTCCGGTCGACCATCCTGCAGGCGGCCACGCCCGACCACCTGCGCGGCCGGCTGCAGGGCGTGTTCATCGTCGTCGTCGCCGGCGGTCCGCGGCTGGGCGACCTGGTCGCGGGAACCGGCGCGACGGCATACAGCGAGGCAGTCGCCGCGACGGCCGGTGGGGTGCTCTGCGTGCTGGCCGTGGGTGCGTTGGCCGCGTGGCAGCGGGGCTTCCTGCGCTACGACGCACGGCACCCGACGCCGTGAGGCCGCGCGGAGCGGCTACTGCAGGTAGCCCTCGACCTCCTCGGTCGGGCGCGCGGTCAGTGACTCGGGGTCCTCGTGGGCGTCGCGGGCCGCTCGGCGGCGGCGCAGCAGGTCCCAGCACTGGTCGAGCGCGGCCTCCAGCCGCTGGAGATCAGCCTGCTCCTCCGCGGTGGGTCGCTGTCCCGCGGCCGCCTGCTGGCGCAGTCGGTGCTCCTGGTCCACGAGCTCCTCGACACGGCGCAGCACGTCCTCGTCCGCCATGGGTCCTCCTTCGTCCGGTGACTCCGGTCCTTGCCCGCCCGCGAGCGGGTGCCCGGGGCGGCCCTCACGCGTGGCGCTCGCCCCGATTGTCGCGCGGCTCAGGGCTGGACGCGCGGTCGCAGCCGGGCGTTCGGCAGGGGCGGGGCGGGCAGCCGACCGGTGTGCCCGACGTATCCCGGCACCTCGCCGAAGCGCTCGGAGTGGTCCTCCCACTCCCGGCGGGCCGTCACGATGTCCTCGTGGCTGCGGCCGACGAGGTTCCACCACATGATGATCTGCTCGGGGAAGGGCTCGCCGCCGAGCAGCAGCACCCGGGCGGGATCCGCACCGGCGTTGCGCAGCTGCAGCCGGCTCGTGCCCGGCGGGTGGTAGCCGATCTGGGTGCGGGTGAGGGAGACGCCCTCGAGCGTCACCGCACCCGTGTCGACGAGCACCCCGTGCTCGAAACCGGGGTCCACCTCGACCCGCAGCTCGGCGCCCGGGTCGACCGTCAGCTCGGCACCGAGCAGCGGCGTGAACGTCGGCACCGGCGAGGAGTGCCCGGCGAGGTCCCCGAGGAAGACACGGGCGACCCCGCCGTCGAGCGGCACCGCCGGGGGCTCGTAGTGCGCGAAGTCGCGCGCCGTGTCGCGGTCCGACTCCGGCAACGCCACCCACAGCTGGGCACCGTGCAGGACCGTGGTGTCCGAGGTGGAGACCTCCGAGTGGCAGATGCCGTGCCCGGCGGTCATCAGGTTGAGCTCGCCGGGCCGGACGCGGGCCACCGTGCCGAGGCTGTCGCGGTGCTCGATCTCCCCGCTGAACAGCCAGCTCACCGTCTGCAGCCCGGTGTGCGGGTGCGGCGGCACGTCCATGCCCCCGGTCACGGACACGTCGTCGGGTCCGTAGTGGTCGGCGAAGCACCACGCCCCGATCAGCGAGCGCTGCCGCTGCGGCAGCGTGCGGTGCACGCGCATGGCGCGCGGGCCGCCGAGGGGCACCTCGCGAGAGGTCAGCACCTGCACCGCGGGCCGCTCGGGCGCTGCGACGGCAGCGGGGGTCGGGCCGCCCTCGCCGGCTTCCAGCTCACCGCCGCGCTGGCACCGCACCTCGGCGGGACGGGTCTCCAGGTTGCTCATCGCGACTCCAGGTGGCGGTGCCGGGACCTGAGCCGCTTCAGCCTCCGGCGCTGCTGCTCGCCCGGGCGGATCCGCTGGGTCAGGTCGGCGTGCGCGAGCAGCTGCTCCATCGGCACGTCGACGTGCGGGTGGGTGCCGATCGGGGTGTTGCCGCTGAACACCACCCAGATCTGGGCGTCCCCGCGGAAGACCCGCATCGTGGACCCGTCGACGACGCTGGCGGCGTGCAACAGACCCTGCCGCCGGGCGTTGGCCTTGGCGAACGTGCGGCCGGCGATCGCCCGCGCGGGGTCCTTGCCGTGCTTGACCGCCTCGTAGGCGACCGGGCCGTAGCGCATGCCCAGCCGGACCATGGTCGCCAGCGCCTTGCCAGTGCCGGGCATCAGACCTCCTGCTCGATCGGGGCGCGTCCCACCCTACGCTCGGGCCCATGAGGGCGACCCGGCGCGAGTACGAGAGTGAGGGGCTGGACGAGGGCGAGCTCGCCCCGACGCCCTGGCAGCAGGCGCAACGCTGGGTGGAGGACGCGCTGGCCCGGGCCGCCGAGCGCGGCGACGTGCCCGAGCCCACCGCGATCTCGGTCGCGACCGTGGACGCGAAGGGTCGGCCCGACGTGCGGACGGTCCTGATGCGCTTCTTCGACCCCTCCGGGCCGGGCTTCGTCACCAACCTGGAGTCCAACAAGGCCCGTCAGCTCGCCGTCAACCCGGCCGTCGCCGCCTCGCTCACCTGGCCGTCGATGTTCCGTGCGATCCGCTTCCGCGGCACCGCCGCACCGCTCGAGCGCGCGGAGGTGACCACCTACTTCGGGCACCGGCCGTGGGGCTCGCGGATCAGCGCCTGGGCCTCGCGCCAGTCCCAGCCCGTCGACGGCCGGGCAGCCCTCGAGTCCGCCTACGTGGAGTATGCCGCGCGCTTCCCGGACACCGGCAACGTGGCCGACGTGCCGGTCCCCGACTTCTGGGGTGGCTACCGGATCGACTGCGACGAGGTGGAGTTCTGGGCCGGCCGGCGCAACCGGCTGCATGACCGGCTCGTCTTCCGTCGGGTCGCCGGCGGTGACCTGGACACGCCTGCGGCGTGGACGGTCAGCCGTCGGCAGCCCTGACTCGTGCTCACTCCCTCGATCTCGGGACTTCCCCGCCGATCTCGGGACTTTCCCGCCGATCTCGGGACCTTCCCGCCGATCTCGGGACTTCCCGAGGATCAGCCGCCCTCGGTCGGGTTCTGCACCAGCTTGAACCGGGCCCCGGTGGGATCGACGCAGGTGACCAGCCGGCCGAACGGCGTCTCGTCCACTCCCTGGATCACCTGCCCACCGAGCTCGGTCACCTTCGCGGCGGCCGCGTCGGCGTCAGCCACGACGAAGTAGATGCTCCACATCGTCGCGAACGGGTCCTCGGGGAAGCGGCTGACGTCCATGATCCCGGCACCCTGCGAGCCGCCGCGGCTCTCCTCGGTGCCGAGGGTGGTGTAGCGGAACTCCGGCGTGTCACTCATCGTCGCCGGATCCCAACCGAACACGTCCCGGTAGAAGGCAACAACCTTCTCGTAGTCGCGGGTGTGCAGCTCGAACCAGCCGGGTGACCCCGGCTCGTCGCGGACGGCGAAACCGGGGAAGGTGTCGGCCTGCCAGGCACCGACCCACGAGCCGCCGGCGTCGGTGAGCATCCCCATCGAGCCGAGGTCGGCGACCGCCATCTGGTCGACGTGCACCACCCCACCGTGCTCGGTGGTGGCGGCCAACGTCCGACCGATGTCCGGGGTCGCGAGATAGATCTGCCAGAGGTCGCCCTGCCCGCTCCTGCCGTCGTTGCGCATCCCGCCGGCGACCGGTCGGTCCTGGTGGAAGAACATGAAATAGCCGCCGAACTCCTCGCTGGGGCTCCCGGCTGTCCAGCCGAAGAGCTGGCCGTAGAACTCCGTGCTCTTGTCCGGGTCGGAGGTGAACAGGTCGATCCAGCAGGGGGTGCCGGGAAGGACGCGGATCGGGCTGCCGGTCGGCTGTGCAGCGGCCTGTGCGCCCGTGGTGTCAGTGCTCATCGGTGCTCCTTGGTGTGTGGGTGAGGCTCGTGCTGCCGGGGTTGACCCGGCCGTGGGCGGAAACTCATCGGGTCCCCGGCACCGGCGATTCGAGGCCGCGTCCCGTGCTCGAGGCGGCCGGCTCAGGCGCCGGTTCGGCCGTCGAGCCGTTCACGGAGCAGGTCGGCGTGGCCGTTGTGCCGGGCGTACTCCTCCAGGTGGTGGCACAGCAGCCAGCGCAGCGAGAAGGCCGCACCGTCGCGGCGCCTCGTGCCGGTCTGGTCGAGGGAGGTGGCGGCGGCGACGATGCCGCGGGAGACGGTGCACTCCTCGCGCCAGAGCTGCAGCGCGAGCTCGGGGTCGCCGTCGAGGTCCTCGAAGTCGCTGTCCGGGTTGTCGTCGGTGTAGTGCAGCAGCGGCAGCTCCTCGCCGGCGAACTGGATGCGGAACCACCACCGCTCCACCCCGGCGAGATGGCGCACGAGCCCGTGCAGGCTCAGCGCCGACGGAGGGACCGCCTTCGTCGAGAGCTGTTCGGCGGTCAGGCCGAGGCACTTCAGCTCGAACGTGCGCCGCGCGTGGTCGAGGCAGGCGACCAGTGTCTCCCGCTCGCCACCCGCCAGCGGCGGCGCCACCCGGTCGTCGCCGGCCCACGTGGGGGAGTAGCTGATCGGCGCTGTGTTGCTCATCTGCCGAGCGTGGCACCGACCACCGACACTGCGCTGGGAGATGCGGCAGGATGCGGTCCGTGCCCGACACCAGCCCGGAAACGAGTCCCGAACCAGGCCCAGACGAGAGCCCCGACACGAGCCCAGCCACGAGCCCGGAAACCAGCTCAGCCGCCTCGACCCCCGCGTTGGCGCAGCGCCGGAAGGCGGCGCTGCCGCACGTCCGGCGCGTGCTCGCCGGCCGCTTCCCCGTGTCCCCGGTGGACGAGTTCCGTTCGGTGACCGACGAGCTCGAGGCCTCCGGCTGCCGGGAGTGGGACCGCTACGGCGAGGACGGGCCGGTGGCGGTGCTCGAGGGGCGGGTCGCCGCGCTCCTCGGCAAGCCGGCCGCCGTGATGTTCCCGAGCGGCACCATGGCGCAGCAGGCGACGCTGCGCGTGTGGTGCGAGGGGCGCGGGAGCCGGCGGGTCGGCATACCGGCGTTGTCGCACCTGCTGCTGCACGAGGAGGACGGCCCGCGGTTGCTGGGCGGCTTCGAGTGGGCGCTGCTGACCTCCGGACCGGTCGTGCCGACGGCCGAGCACCTGGCCGCGGTCCCCGGGCGCCTCGGGACGGTGCTGACCGAGCTGCCGCTGCGCGACGCGGGCTACCTGTTGCCCACCTGGGAGCAGCTGGTCGAGCTCGGCATCGCCTGCCGGGAACGCGACGTGCCGCTGCACCTCGACGGGGCCCGGATCTGGGAGTCCGCGGCCGGTTACGGCCGCGACGTGCGCGAGGTGGCTGCGGTCGGTGACAGCGTCTATGTCTCCTTCTACAAGGGACTGCTCGGACTCGGTGGTTCCGTGGTGGCCGGCCCGGTCGAGCTGGTCGAGGAGCTGCGGCTGTGGCGCCGGCGCTACGGCGGGACGTTGTGGACGATGCTGCCGTATGCCGTGACGGCGTTGCGTGGGCTGCGCGAGGAGCTCCCGCGGATGGGGGAGTACCACCAACGCGCGCTCGAGATCGCAGCGGCCTTGCACGACAAGGGGTTCCGCACGTTCCCGGAGGTGCCGCACACCGACGCGTTCCGGCTGTTCGTGCAACGGCCGGCCGAGGAGGTCACCGAACGCGTCGTGTCGCTGATGGAGACGGAACAGGTCGCGCTGACCGGCGTGTGGCGTGACTCCGAGGACGTCCCGGGCTGGTCGTGGACCGAGTTCGGCGTCGGTCGCCCGGCGATGGACTGGGCGGTCGAGGAGGCGGTCGACCTGCTGGCCCGGACGCTGTCGAGCTGAGGCGCGAGCCGGGCGCACGGCTGAGTTGTCGCGTGGGCGCGGCCCTGCAGCGGGTGGTGGCTGTTCCGGGCATGGAAACAGCCCGTGGGTTCCGGCCGGCGAACCGGTCCGAGTGCGCACTGGACGAGGTGCGCCCCCACGGGCTGCGGTGACTGCGGTGGATTGGCGTCACCCGTTCCGTCCAAGGCCGGCATCCGAGGAGGAGGCCAGCGGTACGACGGCTGGGCTAGCGCGCAGCCACCTCACGCGTCCGTAGATCAATCACTCTTCGGACCACCTCCCTTCTCGTGTGCCCCGACGGTATGTCGCGCACGCGCCCGCGCGCAACGCCTTTGCACGGGCGTCTTGCTGGCCGACCGCCGGCGTGGGCTGGCGCAATCGTTGTGCGGTTCTGGCCGCTGGGACGGTCAGGACCGCACAACGATCGACGACAACGATGCCGAGGGGTCAGGCGGTGGTGACGACGTCGTCGTAGGCGAGCCGCGGCAGCCGGTCCATCCAGGCGTTCTCGCCCGGGTGGCCGATGTTGACCACGGCGAGGGCACGGTGCTCGCCGTCGGGGAAGAACTCCGCGGTCACCGCGTCGACGTCGAAGCCGGTCATCGGACCGGCGGCCAGGCCGGCGGCGCGCACGCCGATGATGAAGTACGCGATCTGCAGGGTGGCGTTGAGCCGGGCGGTGAACCCCCGGAAGTCGTCGTCGGCGAAGATGTCCCGAGCCGCGGGGCGGATGGGGAAGGTGCGCTCCATCTCGTCGTGGAAGGAGTTGTCCGCCGCGAGGACCGCGACCAGCGGGGCCGAGGACGTCTTCGGCTGGTTGCCGGGGGCCATGTGGGCGACCAGGCGCTCGCGGGCCTCGGGGGAGCGGACCAGCACGATCCGCAGCGGCTGGATGTTCATGGACGTGGGAGCCCACTTGACCAGGTCGTAGACCGCACGCAGCTGCTCGTCGGTGACGGGCTCGTCGGTGAACGTGTTGGCGGTCCGGGCCTCGCGGAACAGCAGGTCCTGGGCCTCGGGAGCCAGCTCGAGCTGGTCGGCGAACTGGGCCTCGAAGTCCTGCAGGTCCGTGTTCTGGGTCGATGTGTCAGCGCTCATGTGTCGTTGAAACATCAACCATCTATGCGGCATTCCGGGTTGCTCGCCCGTCGGGTGTGGCCTTCCTCACCCGAGCGCCCTCGACGCGCCCAGTGTGCCGGTGCGCCAAGTCTGCACAGTGTGCCGGTATGCCCGGTGTGCCGGTATGCCCGGTGCCCAGTGCGCCCGGGGGCGGGGCCGGGGCGACGCGGCCTCGCCTCCCGGGGGTTGTGCGGCGGCGCCGCGAGGCGATCGTCAAGTGAGAGGGTAGGGGCGTGAGTGACCTGATCGACACGACGGAGATGTACCTCCGCACCATCTACGAGCTGCGCGAGGAGGGCATCCCGCCGCTGCGTGCCCGCATCGCCGAGCGGCTCGGCCACTCCGGACCGACCGTGTCCCAGACCGTGGCCCGGATGGAGCGCGACGGGTTGCTCACCCTGGGCGGTGACCGCCACCTGGAGCTCACCGAGCGCGGCAACCTGCTCGCGACGCGGGTCATGCGCAAGCACCGGCTCGCCGAGCTACTGCTGGTCGAGGTGATCGGGCTGGAGTGGGAGTACGTCCACGACGAGGCGTGCCGCTGGGAGCACGTCATGAGCGAGCGGGTCGAGCGCAAGCTGCTGCACCTGCTCGGCGACCATCGCGAGTCGCCCTACGGCAACCCCATCCCGGGGTTGGAGGAGCTCGGCGAGAAGCCCGGCGAGGAGTTCCGCAGCGGGGTGCGTAACCTGCTCGAGCTCGCCGAGGCGGGCGAGAGCACCGTGGTGGTGCGCCGGATCGGGGAGCCTGCCCAGGTCGACCGGGAGGCGCTCGAGCTGCTCACGGCCGCCGGGTTGCTGCCCGGTCAGCGGGTGAAGCTGCGCACCGAGGACGGGCGCACGATCATCGTCCCGGACGGCGGGGAACGGGTGGCCGGGGTCTCACTGCCCCCGGAGGTGGCCATGCACGTCTTCGCCGCGGAGGTCTGACACCGCCGGCCGTCTTCGCCGCGGAGGTCTGACACCGCCGGCCGGCTCCGCCGCGGAGATCTGACCCCCGCCGGTCAGTGCATCCCGCTCTCGTGCTGCGCATGGCTCGCCGGCTCCAGCTGGAAGGTCGAGTGCTCGACGTCGAAGTGACCGACGAGGCACTCCTGCAGCGAGTCGAGCAGCTGCGGCGCGTGGCCGTCCGTGAAGCAGGAGTCGTCGACCACCACGTGCACCGACAGCGTCGGCAACCCGGAGGTCACGGTCCACACGTGCAGGTCGTGGACGTTGTGGACGTGCTCGGTCGACAACAGGTGGGCCCGGATCTCCTCGAGGGCGATGTCCTGCGGCGCCGCCTCGAGCAGCACCCGACCGGAGTCGCGCAGCAGTCCCCACGCGGCCCGCAGCATCAGGGCGACGACGACCAGCGACGCCACCGGGTCCGCGCGGACCCAGCCGGTGACCAGGATGACGACCCCGGCGAGCAGTGTCCCGATGAAGCCGAACAGGTCGGTGACGATGTGCTGGTAGGCCCCCTCGACGTTGAGGCTGGTGCGGTTCGCCCGCGCGAGCAGCCAGGTCGCGGCGAGGTTGATGGCGACGCCGACTCCGGCCACCACGATGACGGGCACGCCCTGCACCGGCGTCGGTGAGACCAGCCGGCGAATGGCCTCGACGGCGAGCACACCGGCCACGACCGCCAAGGTCAGGCCGTTGCCGGCCGCCGACAGGATCTCGGCCCGCTTCCAGCCGAAGGTCCAGGATCCCGCGGGCGGCCGGGCGGCCAGGCTCATGGCCCACAGGGAGGCCCCGATCGCGCCGACGTCGGACAGCATGTGACCGGCGTCGGACAGTAGTGCCAGCGAGCCGGACCAGAAGGCGACCGCGACCTCGCCCAGCATGAAGGCGAGCAGGAGGAGCAGGGCAGCCCACAACGGCCCGCGGCGTGCGTCCGCGGCGGCGGCGTGACCGTGCTCGTGCCCCACGCCCTGATCCTGTCAGTCCGGCATCCCGTCAGCTCGGTCCCGCCCCGCCGGGACGGTCGATCAGCGATCGGCGAGGTGGTAGTCCCCGGCCTCCTCGAGGGCGCCGGTGACCTGCGCCTCACTGAGCGCTGCGTCGCTGGTCACCTCGACCGAGGAGGTGCCGCCGGCCACGAGGTCGACGCGGACATCGGTCACGCCCGGGAGCTCCTTGAGCTCGTCGCTGACGGCGTGGGCGCAGTGGTCGCACGTCATCCCGTCGACGCGGTAGGTGGTGGTGCTCATCCTCGGCTCCTTCGGCTGGGTCTCGTCTGTCATGGCGTCCGGGTTGCAGTGTCCCGGGTCCTACCCCGCGGGGGTATGCGCGTCCACGATAGTCGGGCGGCCACGGGCGCGTCGCGGAGGGGGAGCCCTGGCAGCGAGCCGCTGCCGGGTCCCCGCACGACGTAGCCGGTCGCGGCCTGCCAGCCGACGCGGTCCGCGGCCGTCCGTTTGACCATTTGTTGGCTCTTTCGTGACCGTTGCGTGACATGGGGGCTGGTGGTGTGTACCTTTGTGCCCGCTGCTCCACCCCGGGGGCGGCTCTCCGCGTGGTTCGCCGAGTCCTGTCACCACGCACGAGATCAGCGCGAACACCGCAGACAGGAGCGGGGGACCCACTTGTGGGACGTCATCCGACGTTCCTCGGGGTGAAGCCGCACCGGCGCCACCAGGCGTCGGCGAGGCCGGGTGAACCTCTCATCCGAACCCGACAGCTGACCTCGTAGGCGCCTGAGAGGTATCCCACCGTGTCGAAGTCGCGTCCCGGACGCCACCGCGCCGCCGCCCAGCCGAGCACCGCCGCTGCGCTGTCGTCTGCCCTCAGCCGATCCACCCGGCCCGCCGTCAAGGCCTCCGCCCTCGTCGCCGTCACCGGCGGCATGGTGGCCTCCGTCGCCGTGCCGGCCGTCGCCGACCCGGCCACCGGCCCGCAGGAGGCGCAGAGCGCCCAGCAGGCGTCGGTCCAGGCCGCCGGGTTCAACGCCCCCACGGTCGCCCAACCCGCGACCGCCTCCGCCACGGTCGTGGCCCCCGACTTCGGCCAGGTGGGCTTCACCCGGCACAAGCCGGACCTCGCCACGGTCGTCCCGGCCGCCGCCTACCACGCCCCGGCCCCCGAGCCGGTGGTCACGGTGCAGCACACCGAGCAGGCCGCCAGCCGCGACACCGTCCGTCAGGCGCCGGCACAGCCCGCCGCCCAGCCGGCTCCGGCCCCCCAGCCCGCCCCCCAGCCGGCTCCGGCTCCCCAGCCCGCCCCCCAGCCGGCCCCGGCACCCCAGCCGGCGCCCGCCCCCGCTCCGAGCAGCGGTGTGCTCGGCATCGCCGCGCAGTACGTCGGCACTCCTTACGTCTACGGCGGCACGTCCCCTGCGGGCTTCGACTGCTCGGGCTACACGCAGTACGTCTTCGCGAAGGTGGGCGTGAGCCTGCCCCGCACCGCCGCGCAGCAGCAGGCCGCGGTGACTCCGGTGTCCTCGCCGCAGCCGGGCGACCTGGTGTTCTTCGGCTCGCCCGCCTACCACGTCGGCATCTACGCCGGCGGCGGCATGATGTACGACGCGCCGCACCCCGGCACCACGGTCCAGAAGCGCCCGATGTGGGGTGGCGCGACCTTCGGTCGCCCCTGACGACAGCGCACCTCCGACGGGCCCGTCACCGAGCTGGTGGTGGGCCCGTCTGTGTCCGTGCCTGTCGCATGCCCCGCCCAGGCAACCGTCGCACGCCCCGTCCCAGCCCCCGGACCGCCCGGTTGGGCAGGCCCCGAGTCTTTGCCACACTCGGGGGCATGACCTCGACCGGCGGCGGGCCCGCACCCTCCGGGGCACGCCCGCGTCTGGCTGTCCAGATGTGGATCGACCTGACGTGCGCCGAGTGCTACGTCGCCAAGCGCCGCTTCGAGGAGGCCGTCTCCGCCTTCGAGCACCCGGCCGAGGTGGAGGTCCGCTACCGCTCGATGGAGCAGCCGGCCGCGTCGGTCTCCTCGGCAGCCGTGGCGGCGGCGCGGGAGGAGGGGCTGCCGCTCGATGTCGGGTCGCTCCGGCCGACGTCGACGTTCGACGCCCACCGCGCCGTCCAACTGGCCCGCGGCATGGGCGGGCCGGCCCTGCAGTCGGCGGTGCTCGAGCGGCTGTTCCGGGCCCACTTCGCCGAGGGTCGATCGCTCGCCGACCACGAGGCGCTCCAGCGGCTCGGCGCCGAGGCCGGGCTCGACGAACGCCGGCTCGCCGCGGTGCTGGCCGGTGAACAGTATGTCCGCGACGTGCGTGAGGACGAGGAGGTGGCCGCCGCCTCGGGGATCACCGACCTGCCACACGTACAGGTCAACGAGGGCGAGCCCCTGAGTGGCCTGCGCAGCACCGAGGACTACCGGACGCTGCTCCAGCGGGCCTGGCACGATCTCGGCCGCTGAGCGCGTCTCCGCGCCAGGGAATGGTCAGGAACCCAGCAGGCGCCCGATCGGGTAGCCGGCGAAGGCCGCGAGCACTCCGGTGACGACCGTGACGGCGACGTTCGCTGCGGCATACAGTCGTGCGCCGTCCTCCAGCAGGCGCAGGGTCTCGTAGGAGAACGTCGAGTATGTCGTGAAGGCGCCGCACAGCCCTGTCCCCAGGAACAGCCCCACGCCGGGCGACAGGCCCCCCGCGGCGGCCGCCCCCACCAGGACGCCGAGGGCGAGGCAGCCGACGACGTTGACGACCAAGGTGCCCCAGGGGAACGCGCCGCCGTGGCGCGCCTGCACGGCTCGGTCGGTGAGGTAGCGCAGCGGGGCGCCCACGGCGGCGCCCAGCGCCACGAGGAGCAGGGTCATCGCCCGGCCCCGCTCGGGCTGCCGGAACCGTCCCGGTGGTCGCGGCCCACGTAGCGCACGACCTCGCACTCCTCGAGGTAGACCAGGCCCTCGGTGACCAGCTCCTCCAGCTCGGGCAGGAACGCGGCGATCCGCTCGTGGGTGTCGACGATGACGACGGCCACGGGCAGGTCCTCGCTGAGCGACAGGATCCGGGAGGTGTGGATGTGGTGGGAGGCGCCGAACCCCTCGATCCCGCGCACGACCGTGGCGCCGGCCATGCCGTGCTGGTGCGCGCGGTGGACGATCTCGGTGAACAGCGGTCGGTGGTGCCAGGTGTCGGACTCGCCGAGCAGGACGGTGAGCCGTTGCGCGGGTCCGTGCAGGGTCATCGGGGCCTCCGGGTGAGCAGGCGACGGGTCGCGGCAGCGGTGAGCCAGACCGCGAGCAGCGCGACGACGGGAGTGGCCACCAGGTAGCCGAGGCCGACCAGGTAGTGCCCGCCGGTCAGCAGCCCCCGGATGCTGACGGCATACGTCGAGAAGGTGGTGAAGCCGCCCAGGAACCCGCTGCCGAGGAACGGGCGGACCAGCGGGTGGGGGGAGTAGACGTCGCTGACGAGGACCATGAGGACGCCGATGAGGGCCGACCCGCCGACATCGATGGCGAACGTCGCCGTGGGGAACCCGGCTGCCGGGGCGGCCCAGGTCTCACCGATGAGGTAGCGGGCGAGGGCACCGAGGGCGCCGCCGAGGGCCACGACGGTGACCACGCGCTGGGTGGCGTGGGACGGCATACGAGCTCCCTGTCCTCCGGGTGTCGTGGGTCGCCACGGCACGTCGATCACGGACAGGGACCGTTGGCCGGTGCCCGACCCCGCGGACAGCGCGGCGGGCGGGCGGTGGCGGTTGGGTCCGGCGGGCCCCACCGCCGGTCGTGCGGTGCACACCCTAGCGTCCGGTGGGCCGCTGCCCGCGACGCACCGCCGTCCACAGGTGGGGCCAGGCGCGGACCGGCACGAACCGGGCGGCCTTGGCGAGCAGCGCCATCCGCAGGGGGAAGGCGATCTCGGTACGCCCGCGCTCCAGTCCGTCGCAGATCGCCCGGCCGGCCGCGTCGGCGTCGATGAGGAAGGGCATGGGAACGCGGTGGTGGTGCGTCAGGGGGATGCGCACGAAGCCGGGGGAGACGGTCGCGACGTGGATGCCGCGTGGTGCCAGCTGGACTCGCAGGTCCTCGAGCAGGGTGAGCTGTGCCGCCTTCGTGGCGGAGTAGGCGCCGCCGCCGGGCAGCCCCCGGTAGCCGGCCAGGGAGGCGATGCCGGCGAAGGTGCCCGACCCGCGCGCGAGCAGGTGCGGCAGCGCCGCCCCGACCGTGTTGCTCATGCCGATGAGGTTGACCTCGACCTGGCGGCGGAACAGCTCGGTGTCCCAGTGCTCGACCGGCATCGGCTGCGACTGGCCCGCTGCAGCGACGACCACGTCGGGCACGCCGAGCTCGGCGACCACCCGGCCCGCCGCCTGCACCATGCCGGGGGCGTCCGTGACGTCGGCGGGTACGGTGAGCATCGCTCCCTCGGCGACCGCCGTGAGCCGGTCCGCGCGGCGCGCCGAGACGGCCACCCGGGCTCCTCTGGCCCGCATCTCCCGCGCCACGGCGGCCCCGATGCCGCTGGAGGCGCCGACCACCCAGCAGATGGTGCCCTCGAGATCCCTCACCCCTGCTCCAGCAGGTCGGCGAGCACGCGGGCCTGGCTGAGCTCGAGGTCCTTGGTCGCGGTCATCAGCGTCAGCGGCCCCTCGCGGTGGAGCTGCTGCAGGTGCTCGAAGGCCTCCGCCCGCTCGGCATCGGTGAGCTCGTCGCGGTAGCGGCGGATGAACTCCTCGTGCTTGTCGGGGTCGTGGGCGTACCACTTGCGCAGCTCGGTGGAGGGGGCGACCGCCTTGAGCCACTCGTCCCAGGGGGCACCGTCCTTGCGCTGACCCCGCGGCCACACCCGGTCCACCAGGACGACCGTCCCGCGGTCGGGTCGGCCATCCTTGACGTGGGCGACCGTCAGCGACGGGTGCTTGCTGTGACCTCGCTCGTTGCCCTTGGCAGCCATACCCGTCATCGTCCCGCACGTGTCCAGCCGAGCGTTGCCGGAGCGTTCAGGTCACCTCCAGACAGTGCCCAGCCTTGGACCAGCGTGGGTTGGGACGCTGGCCTCGGACCAGCCAAGGCTTGCCTCGGATGTGCTCATGGTGGTTTCCTCGAAGTGTCGGGGCCCGAAGCAACTCTGGCGGAGGAATTCCGACGCGAGGAGGTGTCACGGTGACAGCTTCTGCCCATCTCGCCGGTGGACGTCACGAGCTCGGAGCCGGCTCGCACGAGCCGGGGTCGATCGAGGAACGGCTGGCCGAGGCCGCGGCGGCGCCGACCGAGGCCGAGCGCGAGGAGATCCTCGCGGAGGTCATCGTCGACCAGCTCCCCATGGCGCGCAGCATCGCGCTGCGCTACCGCGACCGGGGGCAACCGCTGGAGGACCTCGTCCAGGTGGCCTCGCTCGCCCTCGTCCTCGCGGTCAAGCGGTTCCGCCCCGAGGAGTCGGCGTCCTTCGCCGCCTTCGCCACCCCCACCATCACCGGCGAGCTGCGCCGGTACTTCCGCGACCACGGCTGGACCGTCCGGCCCCCGCGGCGGTTGCAGGAGCTGCGCCCGCGGATCGTCGCGGCCACCGGGGAGCTCGAGCAGGAGCTGCGGCGTGCCCCGACGGTCGCCGAGCTCGCCGACTACCTCGACGTGCCGGCCGAGGAGGTGCTCGAGGCGCAGGTGGCGTCCTCCTCCTACCGCCACCTGTCGCTGGACCGGACCAGTGCCCCGGGGCAGGACGACTCCCTCGGCGAGGAGGTCGGAGAGGCCGACGAGCGGCTCGAGCTCGTGCTCAAGCGGGTGGCGCTGCCCCAGATGGTGGCCACTCTCTCCGACCGGGACCGCAAGGTCCTCGACCTGCGCTTCGTGCACGAGTACACCCAGCAGCAGGTCGCCGACGAGATCGGGGTGACCCAGATGCAGGTCTCCCGGATCCTCAGCCGAATCCGGCGCGAGATGCGCCAGCTCGCGGCCAACGGCTGAGCCGGCCCACCGCCGCTGTTCCGTCTCGCGGCTCCTGCGACGTCGCCGCTGGCCCCCGGGCCATAGGGTGCGGTCATGCAAGCGCGCGACATGGTGGAGGAGTTCCCGGTTACGAGCCTGGATGCCGACGCGCTCGAGGCGGCCAAGGTGATGGCCGCCGAGCGGCTGCCCGGACTGGTGGTGGTCGACGCGCGCGGTCGTCCGCACTCGATCCTCGGCGCCTCACAAGTCGTCCGCTTCCTCGTCCCCCGCTACGTGCAGGACGACCCCTCCCTCGCCGGCGTGGTGGGGGAGTCGCTCGCCGACCAGGTCGCGGACAAGCTGTCCGGGGTGTCGGTGCGCCGGTTGCTCCCCGAGGAGCCGCAGGAGCTCGCGGTCGTCCACGCCGACGACACGGTGCTCGAGCTGGCCGCCGTCATGGCCCGGTTGCGCAGCCCGTTGGTGGCGGTGGTGGAGGACGACCAGGTGGTGGGTGTGGTGACCGCGTCGCGGTTGCTGCAGCTCGTCACCCCCCAGTGACCGTATGACGGTCGTTGCGGTGGCGATCTTCGTGATCGCCTATGTCCTGATCGCCTCGGAGTGGGTCCACCGGCTGGTGGCGGTCCTGGCCGGGGCGGGCCTGTTGCTCGCGCTGGGGATCGTCGGCCCGGCCGACGCGTTCTACTCCGAGCGCACGGGGATCGACTGGAACGTCATCTTCCTGCTGCTCGGGATGATGATCATCGTCGGGATCCTCAAGCAGACAGGGGTGTTCGAGTTCGTCGCCATCTGGGCGGCCAAGCGGGCGCGGGGCCGGCCGCTGCGCGTGATGGTGCTCCTGGTGCTGATCACGGCGGTGGCCTCGGCGTTCCTGGACAACGTGACCACGGTGCTGCTGGTCGCGCCGGTGACGTTGCTGGTGTGCGAGCGGCTCGGGGTGGGGCCCGTGCCGTTCCTCATGGCGGAGGTGTTCGCCTCCAACATTGGCGGGACGGCGACCTTGATCGGCGACCCGCCCAACATCATCATCGGGAGCCGGGCCGGGTTGAGCTTCAACGAGTTCGCGGTGAACATGGGCCCGGTCATCCTCATCGAGATCGTCGCCTTCTGCGTGGCGCTGAAGTGGCTGTTCGCAGGGTCGTTCGTCGCCGACGAGGAGCGCGTGGCCTCCGTGCTGACGTTGAACGAGCGCGAGGCGATCCGCGACCGGCCCCTGCTGGTCAAGTGCGGCGTGGTGCTGGCGCTGGTGTTCGCCGGCTTCGTGGGGCACGCCGTGTTCGGGCTGGAGCCCTCCGTGGTGGCGCTGCTCGGGGCCGGGTTGCTGGTGCTGCTCTCCGGGGCGAAGCCGGCGCAGTTCCTGGCCAGTGTGGAGTGGGAGACGCTGGTCTTCTTCGCCGGCCTGTTCATCATGGTGGGAGCACTGGTGAAAACCGGGGTGATCCACCACCTGGCGTCCTGGGTGACCGCGGCCACCGGCGGCGACGCGCTCGTGGCGGCGTTGATGATCCTGGTCGTGTCGGCGGTGCTGTCCGGCGTGGTGGACAACATCCCCTACGTGGCCACGATGTCGCCGCTGGTACTGCAGCTGTCGCACGACCTGCCCGCCCAGCACGGCGGCGCGCTGTGGTGGGCGCTGGCCCTCGGAGCCGACCTCGGCGGCAACATGACCGCCATCGGTGCCAGCGCCAACGTCGTGGTCCTGGGCATCGCGGCCCGCAACGAGACGCCGATCTCGTTCTGGCGGTTCACCCGGACCGGGGTGCTCGTCGTCGCGCTGACCATCGCGATCGCTGTGCCCTATGTCTGGTTGCGCTACTTCACCTTCGCCTGACCGAAGTGAGCAGGTCGACCGGGGCGATCTCGTCGGCGGGCGTGAAGCCGAACACCTCACCGTAGAACCACAGCTCGGCTTCCCGAGCGCGCACGACGTTCTCGGCGCGGCGGAACCCGTGGCCCTCACCCTCGAACAGCAGGAACGCGACCGGCAGCCCCTTGGCGGCCACCGCCTCGGCCATCAGCTGCGCCTGGTTCGGCGGCACGACGAGGTCGTCGGCGCCCTGCAACAGGATGAGCGGGCAGCTGAGCCGGTCGACGTGACGGACGGGCGAGCGCTCGGCATACACCTCCCGGGCCGCTGGCCACGGGCCGACGAGCCCGTCGGTGTAGTGCGACTCGAACTTGTGCGTCTCCTGCGCGATGGCACTGAGGTCGGAGATGCCGTAGAAGCTCGCGCCGGCGCTGAAGGTGTCAGTGAAGGTGAGGGCCGCCAGCGTCGTGTAGCCGCCCGCGCTTCCGCCGGTGATCGCCAGTCGCGAGGCATCGGCCCGGCCGAGCTCGGCCATGGCGAGCGCGCCGGTGCTGCAGTCCTCGACGTCGACGATTCCCCAGTTGCCCTGCAGCTGTTCGCGATAGGCCCGGCCATAGCCCGAGCTGCCGCGGTAGTTCACGTCGAGCACCGCAACGCCGCGGCTGGTGAACCAGGCGACGTCGAGGCGGAACGCGCCCGGGTGGAACGACGTCGGACCGCCGTGGCACATGACGACCAGTGGCGGCCGCTCGCCCTCCGGCGCGATGAAGTGCGGGTTGGTCGGTGCATAGAAGAAGCCGTATGCCGTGTGCGCGCCTCCGGTGGTCCACTCCACCGGTTCCGGGCGGGGCACGTAGCGGGCATCGACCGGCTCCGACGAACGCGCGAGTTCGGTGAGGGCGACGTCAGCAGCGCAGGCGCACAGGGAGATTCGCACGATGGCGCCGGGGTTGTCGGCGAAGGAGGCGTGGCAGACGACCTCGTCGTCGCCGGCCTGCACGGTCGTCACGTCGGTGGCCGGCGTGGTCAGTTCAGTGAGGTGGCCGACCGGCGACAGCACGCCGAGGTGCGCCAGCCCATCGGTGAGCCACGTACACACGAGTCGGTCACCGGCGAAGCCGTAGCTCGACATCCCCAACGTCCACTGGGGCGTGCCGAACTCGCGCTCCATCGGCAACAGCGCTGTCGCGACTGGTGCAGGGTCAGCCGGGTCTCCTTCTTCCACCGGAAGATCCACGGCGTAGAGGTTCGCCCACCCGGTGCGGTCCGACAGGAACACCAGCCGGCCGTCGGGCGCCCACACCGGCTCGGTGATGGCTTCACCCGGTCCGCCGGCGACCCGTCGCGGGGCGCGCAAGCTCCCCGACTCGTCGAGCTCGGCGACCCACAGGGTGGTGCTGTCCCACGGCATGTTCGGATGGTTCCACTGCACCCAGGCAATGCGGCTGCCGTCGGCCGACAGGGCCGGGCGGGAGACGAAGTCCGGTCCCTCGACGAGGACCGTCCCGGCCGGATTCCCGGCCGCGTCGAGGTCGACGCGCACCAGCGTGTTGGCTGGCTCCTCGCCGGAGCCGTCGCCGGAGTGGTCCTCCCGCACGCAGAACACCGCCCCACGACGCTCGTCGAGCACCAACCCGCCGTAGCGCATCGCCCCCTCGGGCGTGACCGGCACGGGCGGGGCGCCGTCGTCCGCGCGTACCTGCCACAGCCGCTGGGCAGCGAAGTCGACGAAGACCACGCGACCCGAGCGCACGGCATACGCACCACCGCCGTACTCGTGGACGCGGGAGCGCACGTTCCAGCCCTCGGGGAGCACGTCCGTGCGGGTGCCGTCGCGCGACTAGCGCACGAGCGCGACCCGGCCGCCCTCCTCGGCCCGGCCCTCCAGCCAGTAGACATCCTCGCCGTCGAGGCGCGGCTCGTCCAGTCGCAGCGCGCCCGCGGCGAAGAGCGCGGCGGTGATCGGGGAGGGCCAGCTGCCGTAGGGGGCGACGGCGCGGTCGGATGGGGTCAACGCGGGCTCCTTCGTCGGGATGCCCAGCATGCCCGATGATGGGCGGACCCCGGGACCACCCGGGTGCGTGCCGAGCGGGTCCTCACGTCCAGCGGGCCCGGGACGTCTGCAGGGTGATGAAGCGACCGTTTGAGCAGATCGTGACACAGCACGGGGCGACCGTGCTGCGGGTGTGCCGCGCCGTGCTGGGGCCCGCCGACGCCGACGACGCGTGGTCGGAGACCTTCCTCGCGGCGCTGCGGGCCTGGCCCGACCTTCCCGAGGACGCCAACGTCGAGGCCTGGCTGGTGACCATCGCGCGCCGCAAGGCGATCGACGTCGCCCGCGCCGCCGCGCGGCGGGCGGTGCCGGTCGAGGCGGTTCCCGACGGCCCCACCACCCGAGGACGCCCGGGGGAGTGGGACGCCGACCTGTATGCCGCGCTGGCGCGGCTGTCGACGCGACAACGGGAGGCCGTCGCCTACCACTACCTCGGCGGGCTGCCCTACGCCGAGGTCGCAGCGATGACCGGTGGCAGCACGGACGCTGCCCGCCGGGCGGCCGCCGACGGCATCCGCGCCCTGCGCACCACCTACGCACCCACGGTCCTGGGAGAAGGAGAACAGGCATGAACGGGCACACCTCAGGAGCAGACCGGACCCGAGCGGGAGAGGACGCGATGCGGGCGACCGGCCGCGACGCGGCCGAGCTGCGGGCACGGCTGGTCCCCGCCGACGACCCGGCGCTGGCCCGGCTGCACGAGCGGCTGGCAGCGGCCGCAGCCGCGGACGGCATTCTGGACGTCGCCTACCGGACCATCGACACGCCGGTCGGGCGGCTGCTGCTGGCCGCCACCGAGGAGGGCCTGGTCCGGGTGGCCTTCGAGCGCGAGGGCGAGGACCTCGTCCTCACCGACCTGGCCGAGCGGGTGAGCCCGCGTGTCCTGGCCGCCCCGGCCCGGCTCGACGTCGTGAGCCGCGAGCTGGAGGAGTACTTCGCCGGCCGCCGGCGCCGCTTCGACGTGCCCGTCGACCTGCGGCTGGCCTCCGGCTTCCGACGCCAGGTGCTCGCCCACCTCCCCGAGATCGGCTACGGCCGGACCGAGACGTATGCCGAGGTCGCCGCGGCCGCAGGCAGCCCCCGGGCGGTGCGGGCAGTGGGGACCGCCTGCGCCGGCAACCCGGTCCCCGTGGTGGTGCCCTGCCACCGAGTGGTCCGATCCGACGGGAGCACGGGCGGCTACCGCGGCGGTCCCGAGGCCAAGCGGGTGCTCCTGGCTCTCGAAGCGGCCTGACGGACCGGGCCGCCTCGCCGGCGAAGAGGCAGAGGGTGCCGCCGGGTACCGTCCCTGTGCGGAGTGCCTGCCGGAGGCCCATCGCGAGCGGAAGGGAGCACAGGTGAGGGAGTCGGGCAAGCAGGTGGTGGCACCGGAGGGCCTCGTGCGTGGTGGCGACGGGTTGCTGCGGCCGGCGTGGGCGGCGACCGACCCGCTGCTGCGGGAGTACTACGACCAGGAGTGGGGGATGCCGGTCCGCGACGAGCGCGGGGTGTTCGAGCGGCTGAGTCTGGAGGCGTTCCAGTCCGGTCTGTCCTGGGCGACGATCCTGCGCAAGCGGCCGGCGTTCCGGAAGGCGTTCGCCGACTTCGACCCGGACACTGTCGCGGCGTTCGGCCCGAGCGACGTCGAGCGGCTCCTCGGCGACGCCGGGATCGTGCGCAACCGCCGCAAGATCGAGGCCACCATCGGCAACGCCGCGGCCACGGTGGCCCTGCGCGCGGAGGGCGGGCTCGCCGAGCTGGTCTGGTCCTTCCAGCCGGGGGCGACGCCGCAGCCCCGACTGCTGGCCGACATCCCCACCACGTCACCGGAGTCGGTGGCCCTCTCGAAGGCCCTGCGGCGTAAGGGATTCGTGTTCGTCGGGCCCACGACGATGTTCGCCCTCATGGAGGCGATCGGCATCGTGGACACCCACCTCGTCGACAGCCACCGGCGCGGGTCCTCCGGGGTGTGGCCGCGGACGTGACCGTCGCAGAGGTCGAGCTCCCCGAGCCGCTCGAGAGCCGGTCGGTGCTCGGCGTGCTCGCCGCGCACGCCGTGCCCGGCATCGAGCAGGTCGATCCCGTCACCGGGACGGTGCGCCGCTTCGTCACGCTCGCGGGCCGACCGGTCCTGCTGACGCTCACGCTGGGAGCGCCCCCGGGCCGGCACGGTGGACCGGCGCGCGTCCTGATCGAGGTCGAGCCCGCCGCTCGGGACGAGGCGGTGGTACTCGTGCGCCGCTGGCTCGATCTCGACCGGGACCTCGGGCCCGTGCGTGCCGTGCTGGCCACCGACCCCGTCCTCGCCCCGCTGGTGGCAGCCCGTCCAGGGCTGCGGGTGACCGGCTACCCCGACGGGTTCGAGGCCGCCGTGCTCACCGTGCTCGGGCAACAGGTCAGCGTCGCCGCGGCCCGCACCTTCGGCGCCCGCCTCGTCCAGCGGTATGCCGACCCCGCACCGGGCGCAGCACCTCACCCGGACCGGGTCGCGGGCAACGGCGAAGGGCCGGTGCTGCGGTGCTTTCCCCGGCCGGAGGCGCTCGCCGGGGCCGAGCCGGAGGAGCTGCGCGCCACGCTCGGCGTGCCGGCGGCCCGCGCGCGGACGGTGCTGGCCCTCGCCCGCGCCTGCGCCGAGGGACTCCGGCTCGACGCGTCGGGCGACCCCACCGACCTCCGGCACCGACTGCTGGAGCTGCCCGGGATCGGCCCCTGGACCGCCGAGTACCTCGCGCTGCGGGCGTTCGGGGATGCGGACGCGTTCCCGGCCACCGACCTCGTCCTGCGGCGCGCCCTCGGTCGGGTGACGAGCGCGGAGGCGACGCGGGCAGCCGCTGCCTGGTCGCCATACCGGGCGTATGCCGTCGTGCACCTGTGGGCGCACGCGGCCTATCGCTGAACCAATCTGCCCGTTCTCACTCGCGATCCAGGGGAATGGGGGATCGTGGGGGCACCGGCCTGACCACCGTGCGCAGGGGGCGTCATGGCGGAGTTCGCGGAGACCGACGAGGTTCGTCGGCAGTTTCCGCACCCGAGACTGCTCCTGGCCAGCCTGCTCGTCTGCGCGGTCCTGCTGGCCGGGCTGGGGGCGTGGGCGGTCTACCAGCACAGGCATCCGGGCCGGGGGCCGTTGAGTCCACGCGAGCAGGGCTTGGAATTCACCAGCACCGGCATCCCCGTCGGCGCCACCGGCCTCGGAACCTTCGCGATGATCACGCTCGCCAACGCCACGACGGTGCCGGCGGTCATCGACGACGTCCGGCTCGTGCCGCCCCCGGACGGGCCGCAGGTGCGGCTGGTCGGCAGCTGGGTCGTGCACTCCTCGAGCGGGGCGCTGTGGTCCGCCTTCGGTGGCCCGCCGCAGCAGCACTACCCGGTGCGGCACGACGCGCACGGCGCGGTCATCCCCGGACACAGCGGAGCGTACGTGCTCGGGCTCACCCTGGCCTCGCGGGCCCCGTCGTCGCTGTCGCGGATCGACGGGGTGGACGTGCTGTACCACGTCGACGGGCAGCACTACCGGGACCGCTGGCCCGACCAGGTGGTCCTGTGCCCGGGCTCCTCGTGCGCTCCCTGGCGCACGTCGACCGGCGGGCAGCCGCGCTGGCCGCCGAAGCCCGCCTACCTCCCGTAGCGGCGCGCACGGCCGGACTTCGCGGCACGGGCCTCCGCCTCCGTCCGTGCTGAACTGGTCACCCGGTCGCGCTGACCATGTCGGCGCCCACCGTCGCGACGCCGACGTGGATGCGGACGGTGGTGCCCGACTGCTCCGCGGAGCGGATCTGGACCAGGTCGCACAGCTGGTTGACGAGCATCAGCCCGCGCCCCGACTCGTCGAGCGGTCCGGCCCGCCGGCGCCCGGCCAACGGATCGGTGATCGTGCCGCTGTCCCGGATCTCGGCGACGACCTCGTCGCCCTCACGCCAGAGCAGCAGCTCCGGCACGTCGTCGGCGTGGCGCAGGGTGTTGGTGCACAGCTCCACCACGGCGAGGACCAGGTCGGCGGCACGGTTCCGCGGCAGCCCCCACCGCAGCGCCTGGGCGCCGACGAACTGCCGGATGCCGCGCATGTCGGGTGTCGACAGCCGGGTCACGCCGTGTGGGGGAGGGGAGCTGAGCGGCCAGTTGTCGGCGGCACAGAAGGCGACGGCATCGGCATACCGGCTGCTCGGGTGGGCGCCGGCCGTGGTGAGCAACGTGGGGTGGGTGCGCTCGGCGTCCTCGAGCACCGACACCGGTAGCTGGTCCGCGCGGTAGGGACACAGGATGGCCGCGTCGGCGCTGGCGAAGGCGACGTTCTTGAGCGCCTCGTGAGTGGTCGCCTCCTCGATCTCCGGTCGGCTGCGCCCCGGCCAGATGGGCTCTCCGACGAAGCGGGTGTGCGCGGTCGGGTGCTCGTCGAGGAAGTCCTGGATCATCGGCATGAGGCACGAGGGGTTGCGCCCGACGTGGGTCACGTCGAAGAAGTGGACGTCGGCGGCGTCGGCCAGCCCGGCACGCAAGAGGGTGATCCGGTCGGGCGGGACGGCGACGTAGACCGGGTCGCCGACGTCCAGGCCCTCCTGGATGAAGCCGCCGACGCCGAGGAGGTACTCCTCGTCGGTGCGGTAGAACAGCCCGTCGTGCTGCAGGCACGAGCCGGGGTGGCGGGTCGCGGCCATCGTCACGTGCGCACCTCCCAGTGCTGCTGCGGCCAGAGGACGGCGGCGACCTCGGTGAGACAGCGAGGTGGCCAGTGCAGGACGAGAGTGCACTGCGGATGGTCCTGGGCGAAGCGGACCAGCCGCATGGTCCCCGCCACGTCGATGAAGGAGACGTCGGCCAGCTCGAGGTGGCACTCGCCGATGTCGCCACCGAGCCGCTGGTGGAGCTCGCTGAGGGCGACGTCGAGCAGGTGGTGGTTCTCGAGGTCGATGTCGCCGCTCACCCTGAGGCCTGCGACCTCCGCGGTGATCGTGGTGGCGTGCTCCATGGGGTCCTCGATGAGGGTGGGATGCACTTGCGCGACCTGTCGGAGCAGGTCGGAGTCCACCAGTCGGCTGTCGTACTGGCACAGGGCCGCCGCGGGTCGGGTGGCGAAGACGTCGGTGGCGCGGCGTTCGTAGTCGACGAGGTCGGAGGCCGGCACGTCGGCGCGGGCGACCCAGTCCATCTCGCCGGTGATGCGCACGCCGCGGTAGCCGAGCGCGAGCGACTCGTCGATGACCTGCTCCAGCAGCTGCAGCATCTCCTCGACGACGAACTGCTCCCGGGCGAGGTCGGAGCTCTCCGTGCCGGCGACGACCAGCTGTCCGCCCTCCAGGGACTGCTCCACCGGGAGGTCGTGCCCGGCCAGCATGGTGCAGAAGGCCTCGGCCGAGGCGGTCGAGGACAGGTAGCAGACCCGGTCCCCGGCGCGCAGGCCCTGCCTGACGAAGTCGGTGGCGATCCGCTGCCGCGCCTCGTCGCTGCCCGCCACGCTGCACGCGTGGTCCCCGAGAGCCAACGTCATGGCGTTCCCTGCATGGCACATCCTTGCTGCGGCGACCTGCGGCCGCCTTCCTGACCGCCCCTGTCAGGGTAGGCCCGCGCGATCGGCTGGGCTAGCCCGTTCGCCAAGGTGTCTAGTCAGTCGTGGCGGTCCGCGGAGCGCGCCGGTGCTGGACCGCGGTGAGCACCAGCCCGACCACCAGCCAGACGGCCCCGACCACCTGGGCGACGTGGCTGGCCTCCACCAGCACCACCGCCAGGATGGCCACGCCGACCACCGGTGCCACGACATGGGCACCGACCCTGCGGGCGCCGCCGGCCCGGCGGACCCAGAAATAGCCGACCACCGAGGCGTGGAGCAGGACGAAGGCGCACAGGGCGCCCACGCTGACGACCGACACGAGCAGGTCGAGCCCGTTCGGTTGCCGCGCGGCCCAGACGGCGATGAGGACGTTGAACACGGCGGCGACGAGCACCCCCACGACCGGCACACCGCTGCGGTGGTGCACCGTCGCCATGGCGGTCGGCATGCGCCTGTCCCGGCCCATGTCCATGAGGATGCGGGAGGCGGCCGCCTGACCGACCATCGCCGAGAACGCCGCCCCGGCGGCCTTGACGAAGGCCAGCAGGGAGGACAGCCAGCCGGCGAGCTGCACGCCCACGAGGTGGTAGTAGGCGTCGCCCTGGGTGCCGGGATGGGCGGCCAGCTGCTGCGGCGATGTGGGTGAGATCACCGACCCGATGTAGGTCTGGGCAGCGAACAGCAGACCGGCGATCACCAGGCACGTCAGGGTCGCCCGTCCGACCAGCCGGGAACTGCCGATGGTCTCCTCGGCGAAGGTGGCGATGGCATCGAAGCCGAGGTAGGACAGCACCGCCACGGAGACGGCGCTCAGGACGGCCGCCACCGAGAACCCGCCGACCCCGGTGAACGGGGACAGCCACCCACGGGTGGGTCCCTCGTGCACGAGCAGCCACGCGGCACCTACCAGGACCATCCCCAGCACCACCACCTCGGCCACCACGGTGATCGCCGCCACGCGGGCGGCCACGCGCACGCCGGCAAGGTTGAAGCCGGTGGTGCAGACGACGGCCAGCGCGGTCCACCCCCAGGTCGGCAACACCGGCAGGAACGAGTGCATGGCGATCCCGGTGAACAGGTAGGCCACGCTCGGGATCAGCAGGTAGTCGAGCATCACCATCCAGCCGGTGATGAAGCCCGTCCGTGGCCCGATTCCCACGCTGGCGTAGGCGAAGACGGAGCCGGCCCGCGGGACGTGGCGCGACATCAGGGCGTAGGAGAAGGCGGTGAACGACATCGCCACGGTGGCGACCAGGTAGACGACGGGGACGGCGCCGTGGCTCTTGGCGTCCAGCGGACCGAAGATGCTGACCGCTGCCGCCGGGCCGATGAAGACCAGTCCGTAGACGATGAGGTCGATGAACCGGATGCGGCGGCGCAGGCCGGACGCCGGGACGCCGGTCTGGGGAACGGTGTCGGTCACCCGGCCATTCTCGGCGGCTCGGCAGCGGAGGTTCCGACCGGCTCATCCCGTGGGCATGCGCCACTCTTGCGCTGCCCCCCGGTCTAGGTAGACTGATCTACCTAGAGACGAGGATGTTCCAGTGAGTGGACGGACGAGGGTGCCCGCACGGCAACGACTACTCGACGCCGCAGCCCGCCTGTTCTACGCCGACGGCATGGTGGCAACCGGCATCGACGCGATCACCGCGGAGGCGGGCGTGGCGAAGATGAGCCTCTACAACAACTTCGCCTCCAAGGACGAGCTGATGCTGGCCTACATCGAGGCGCGCCACGCCGAGTGGCTCGAGCTCTACCGCGCTCGCGCCGAGCGCGTCACCTCGGCTGAGGACGGGGTGCGTGCGGTGTTCGACGCGTATGCCGACCACGCGTCGGCTGCCTACGTGCACGGGTTCCGCGGGTGCGGGTTGCTCAACGCGGCCGCCGAGCTGCCGGCGGGCTCGCCCGGGCGGGACGCGGTGCGCCGGCACAAGGAGCAGGTCGAGTCGATCCTGGCCGAGCACCTGACAGCCCTCGCCGAGCACGAGGTGGCCGAACGGACGGCGGAGCAGCTGGCGTTCCTGCTGGAGGGGGCGATGACCCGAGCCGGGCTGGAAGGCCGGGCCGACCGGCTGGAGCACGCCCGGATGATGGCCGACGCCGTGGTCGAGCGGCTGCGCGCCGAAGGGCACACGACAGCGGGAGGAACACCGTGACCGACCTCGACCTGACCCACTTCAGGGCCCTCAGCTTCGACTGCTACGGCACGCTCATCGACTGGGAGGCCGGGATCACCACGGTGCTCGCCCCGTGGGCACGCCAGCAGCGACTTCGCCTCACCGACGAGGACCTGCTCCTGGCGTATGCCGACCACGAGGCTGCCGTCGAACGCGAGACCCCCAGCGCGCTCTACCCCGACGTGCTCGCCGCTGCCTTTCGCCGCACCGGAGACACTCTCGGCCGTCCGGTCAGCGATGAGTGGGCACAGCGACTGGGCAGGTCGGTGCCGGACTGGCCGGCCTTCCCCGACTCCGCCGAGGCGCTGGCCCGGCTGGCGCAGCACTACCAGCTGATCATCCTGTCCAACGTCCACCGCGACGGCTTCGCCGCCAGCAACGCCCGCCTCGGCGGTGACTTCGCCGCGGTCATCACCGCCGAGGACGTCGGCGCCTACAAGCCGGCGGCGAACCACTTCCGAGCGCTGGACGCCACGCTCCGCGGGCTCGGGGTGGACGGCCACGAGCTGCTGCACGTGGCCCAGAGCCTGTTCCACGACCACGTGCCGGCCAAGCGAGAAGGACTGCTGTCGGTGTGGATCAACCGCCGCCACGACCGTCCCGGTTGGGGAGCCACCCCCGAACCGTCGGAGGAGTGGACCTACCAGCTGGAGTTCGCCTCGATGCGCGACTTCGCCGACACGGTGGAGCAGGCCCACGCCGGGCGGTCCGCCGGCTGAGAGTTCCCTCCAACACCGGCGCCTTCGTCCCAGCAGGCCTACACGGTGTCCCCGCGCGGGTTCGGTCGGAAGTCCCGCCCGATCTACCGGCTACGGCGGATCACGTGTTCGAGCCGATCGCCTACGCGCCAGGTCGCTTGGCAGATCGATTGGACGCTCAGGACTCCTTGACGGCGATGCTCTCGACCGTGTTCGCCACGGTCTCGAACGCGTCGGCGGCGGACTCCAGCTCGTCGATCACTTCCTTGAGCTTGAGGATCGCGATCGCGTCGGAGCCGTCGTTGAACATCTCGGCCAGCAGGCGCCGGTAGATCTGGTCGGCCTGGTTCTCCAGGCGGTTGATCTCGATCCAGTACTCCGACAGGTCCCTCATCGAGCGCAGCCGCGGCATCGCCTCGGCGGTCAGCTCCGACATCCGGCACAGCACCTCCACCTGGGAGGCGATCGCCGTGGGGAGCCGGCCGATCTGGTAGAGCACGATCAGGTCGACCGCGGCCTCCATGTGGTCCATGCAGTCGTCCAGGTTCGAGGCGAGGGCGTAGATGTCCTCCCGGTCGAACGGGGTGATGAACGAGCTGTTGACCTTGCGCATGAGCGCGTGCGTCGACTCATCGGCCGCGTGCTCGTGGTCCCGCATGCGCTTGGCGCACGCCTCCCGCTCGTCGATCTCGACGCCGAGCAGGGTCGTCAGCTCGCGCGAGCCGTCCACCAGGTGGCTGGCCTGCTCGGCGAACATCTCGTAGAAGCTGTTGTCCTG
>NZ_DASSTI010000125.1:0-4277 GCF_035708005.1 Segeticoccus sp.
GCTGGGTGATCCGGACGACCGACTCCTCGACGTCCCGCGGGGCGACCATCATCAGGTCGGCGAGCTCGTCGACGACCACGAGCAGGTAGGGGTAGGCGGTGATCTGTCGCTCCGAGCCCGGCAGCGGTTGCACCTTGCCGCTGCGGACCGCCTTGTTGAAGTCGTCGATGTGCTTGAAACCGAACGCCGCGAGGTCGTCGTAGCGCTGGTCCATCTCCTTGACGACCCAGGCCAGCGCCTCGGCCGCCTTCTTCGGGTTGGTGATGATCGGCGTGATCAGGTGCGGGATGCCCTCGTAGGCGGTCAGCTCGACCCGCTTGGGGTCGACCAGGATCAGCCGGACCTCGTCGGGGGTGGCCCGCATGAGGATCGAAGTGATCATCGAGTTCACGAAGCTCGACTTGCCGGCGCCGGTGGCGCCCGCGACGAGCAGGTGCGGCATCTTGGCGAGGTTGGCGATGACGTAGCCGCCCTCGACGTCCTTGCCGACGCCCATCACCATCGGGTGCTCGTTGGCGCGCGCGGCCTGGCTGCGCAACACGTCCCCGAGGCTGACCTTCTCGCGGTCGCTGTTCGGGATCTCGATGCCGATCGCGGACTTGCCGGGGATCGGACTGAGGATGCGCACGTCCGCCGAGGCGACGGCATACGCGATGTTCTTGGAGAGCGCGGTGACGCGCTCGACCTTGGTGCCGGCCCCGAGCTCCACCTCGTAGCGGGTGACCGTCGGCCCGCGGCTGAAGCCGGTGACCTGGGCGTCCACGCCGAAGTTGTCGAGGGTCTCGGTGAGCGCCTCGACGACGCGGTCGTTGGCGGCGCTGCGCGCCTTGGGCGGGCTACCCGGCTGCAGGATGCCGTTCTCGGGCAGCGTGTAAGTGACGTCGCCGGCCAGCGCGAGCTGCTCGACCCGCTGCGGCAGCGGGGTGGTCGGAGGGGCCTCGAGCTTCTTGCTGTTGTCGGCGACGGCCGCGCCGGCGGCTGCGGTGCTGGTGGGGCCCGCGGAGCCGGCGGGAGCGGACGCGGGGGCTTCGGCTCCCTCGGCGCCGGGTGCGAGCACGCCCGGGGACGTGGGGCGCTTCTCGCCCGGCCGCAGCCGGCGGCCGTCCTTGCCGCGCACGACCGTGGCGGCCTGCTCGAACGCCTCGTCGCCGGCCAGGCCCTCGCTCTCGGTGTCGACCGAGGCGGCCTTCTTGCGCCGCTTCTTCGGCGGGGTGCCGTCGATCTCGGTGCCGTGCCGGTCGGCGGCTACGGCGTCGCGGTCGTCGACCGCCTCGGCCGGGTGGTGGTGCAGCAGCTTGTCGCGCAGCTCGCGCAGGCGCGCGGGGATCTGGTGCACCGGCGTGGCGGTGATGACCAGGACCCCGAAGAAGCCGAGCAGCAGCAGGATCGGGACGGCGCCCCAGACCTTGACCGCCTGCGTCAGCGGGCTCGAGGCGAGGTAGCCGATCACCCCGCCGGCGCTGCGCATCTTGTCCCACCCGTCGGGCGGGCTGACGAGCGGCAGCCCGGCGGACAGGTGCACGAGCCCGCAGGCGGCGATCGCGAGCGCGGTCGTGCCGATGCCCACCCGGTTGGTCGACTGGTCGTCGCCGGGTGCGCGCAGCAGGCGCAGCCCGAGCAGGAGCAGCGCGATCGGCAGGGCCAGCGCCACACGGCCGAAGGTGCCAGCCGCGACGGCGTGGATGATGTCGCCCACCATGCCCGGCAGGCCCCACCACTCGCGCATCGCGATCACGATGGCCAGGGCGATCAGGGCGAACCCGACCCCGTCCCGCCGGTGCTCCGGCTCCAGTTCCCGGGCGCTGTGCCCGACCCGGCGCACGGCACCGCCGGCCACGTGCGCCATGCCCATCCACGTGCCGCGGATCGCCCGCAGCGGCAGCGGCAGGCCGCCGCCCTTGGCGCCGGAGCGTGACCGGCTGGCCGGGCGGCGCGAGGCGGACCCGCCCCGGCGGGACCCCGAGGGGCGACGCGACGACCCGCCGCGGGTGGACGCGGAGCGGGAGGAGGAAGTCTGACGGGTCGCCACCCTCGCAGGGTACGGGACAGACCCCTCCTGCATCACGCGTCACACGCGGGAAGACCTTCTACGAGACCCCTCCCCGCCGATCTCGGGACTTCCCCGCCGATCTCGGGACTTCCCCGCCGATCTCGGGACTGACCGCGTGGTAGGGTCCCGCATTCCGAGACTGCCGTGTCACGAGGTGGGCACAGCGTCCGCCGCGGCGCTATTCTCGGGCCCAGGTCACGAGTGCCAGCGTCAAGCCCCGGCTTGCTGGCCGGCAACCCTCCTCCGCGGTGGGGTGCTCCGGGTGACGACCAGGCCGCCTGCACGAGCAGGTGGGCAAGCGCGGACCACCCCTTGTGGTCCCTGACCACCAAGGAGTGCCTGTATGTCGATCGCTGCCGCTGCTCGCCCCACCACCCGCGTGCCCCTCGGCTCCCCGAGCCGGCTGCGCTCGGTGCCCACCGGCCGGGCGGCGCTGCCCCCGCTGCTCGCCCCGCCACGCACCGTGGCCCACGACCTCGGCGTGCCGACCCTGCACCGCACGGTGGTCGACCAGGCCCACCTCGACCACGGCGCCTCCACTCCGGCACTCGTCAGCGTCCGTGACGCGGTCGACACGGCGCTGCGGACGTACTCCTCGGTGCACCGCGGGAACGGCTACGCCTCGCGGATCACCACCGGCTGGTTCGAGGAGGCACGCACCGAGGTCGGGGAGTTCGTCGGGGCGCGCGAGGACGACGTCGTCCTGTTCACCCGGAGCACCACCGACTCCCTGAACCTGCTCGCGCGATGTCTGCCGGCCGGGACGACGACGTTCGTCTTCGAGTCCGAGCACCACGCCGCGCTGCTGCCCTGGCCGGAGGCCCACTGCGTGCGGCTGCCCGTGCCGCGCAGCGTCGAGGAGGTCCTCGGCCGGCTCGAGGCGGCCCTGCTCGCGGCCGCCGAGGGCCCGCGCCTCGTCGTGGTCACCGGCGCCTCCAACGTCACCGGCGAACTGTGGCCGGTCGAGCGGATCGTCGCCCTCGCCCACCGGTATGACGCCCGCGTCGCCCTCGATGCCGCGCAACTGGCGCCACACCGCGCGATCGACCTCGCGGACTCGGGCGTGGACTACGTCGCGTTCTCCGGCCACAAGGTCTACGCGCCCTACGGCGCCGGCGTGCTCGCCGGCCGTCGTGACTGGCTGGACACCGCGGAGCCGTACCTGCGCGGCGGTGGCGCCAGCGCCCAGGTCGACGGCGACGGAGTGCTGTGGCACGAGGGCAGCGCGCGGCACGAGGCCGGCAGCCCGAACGTGCTCGGCGCCATCGCCCTGGCCGCCGCGTGCGCGGCCCTGTCGGCGCACCGTGAGGCCGTCGAGGAGCACGAGGCCGACCTGGCGACCCGGCTGCACACGGGACTGGAGCAGCTCCCGGGCGTGACGGCATACCGGCTGTTCGGGACGGACGTGGAGCGGGTCGGGACGGCCGTGTTCACCGTGGACGGGCTGGACAGCGGGCTGGTGTCGGCGGCGCTGTCGGCGGAGTACGGCATCGCGGTGCGCGACGGGAAGTTCTGCGCGCACCTGCTGACCAGCGCGCTGCTGGACGATGCGCCGGGCGCACCGGCGACGGCGGTGCGCGCCAGCGTGGGCCTGGCGACCACCCGCGAGCACGTGGACCGGCTGCTCGGGGCGCTGGCGCGGCTCGCCGCGCGCGGGCCGGCGTTCGACTACGAGCTCACCGCCGAGGGGTGGGTGCCGGTCGACGACCCACGCGACCTGACCCTGCCGCGTCCCTGGTGAGTCGCGGCCTGGCCCAGAGCCCGCACCGGCCGGTGGACCCCGCAATCTGAACTGGCAGTAGGTGCCGACACACCGGCCGACACGCCGGTATGCCGAGTGCTCGCGTCGGTACTGCCAGTTCAGATTGCGCTCGGCCCGGTCAGGAGCAGCGGCGAGCGCGGCTGAGGAAGTAGGCCACGGCGACGGCGCCGAGGACCACGATGATGCGGTTCGGGTCGACCGCCGGCTGCCAGCGCACGCGCTCGCCGCGGATCACGAAGGCGCCGGCCGGACGGGCGTTGAGGCCGAAGCCGCCGCCACCGCCCTCCTGGCCGTCCTTGTCCTCACCGCCACCTCCGCCGCCTCCGCCGCGCACGACGGCGGCCGGGATCACGGTGACGCCGTTCTTCTCGTGCGGTTCGCCGATGACGCGCTTGACCGTCATCGCCTCCTGGGCGGTGGTGATGACCTCTGTGGGTTTCATGGCTGGTCCTCCCGAGTCAGGTG
>NZ_DASSTI010000126.1:0-9071 GCF_035708005.1 Segeticoccus sp.
AGCGATCCTTCCCCGGTGATGACCAGGTCGGCACCGACGAGCTTCTCCCGGAAGCCGACGAGGTCCAGGACCAGGTCGATGCCCGGGCGCAACCGGGCCCCCAGGACGGCCAGGGCGGCATAGCCGACGCCACCGGCGGCACCGGCGCCCGGCTCCTCCCGCAGGTCAGCACCGGTCGTGACGGTCACCACGTCGGCCACGTGCGCCAGGTGGGCGTCCAGTGCCGCCACGTCGGCGGCACTGGCGCCCTTCTGCGGCCCGTAGACCGCGGCGGCACCGCGGGGGCCGGTGAGCGGGTTGTCCACGTCACAGGCGACGGTGACCGTCACCTCCCCCATGCGCGCACGAAGGGGTGTCAGGTCGAGCCCGGCCAGGCGACCGAGCGGCCCGCCGCCGCCGGCCAAGGGCGCCCCGGCGGCATCGAGCAACCGCGCGCCGAGCGCGGACAGCATGCCCGCCCCTCCGTCGGTGCTCGCGCTGCCACCGATGCCGAGGACCAGCCGCCGGCAGCCCGCGTCGATGGCGGCCGCCATGACCTCCCCGAGCCCGCGGCTCGTGGCCGTGAGCGGCTCCTGGCGTCCCCCGGGCAGCCGCACCAGCCCCGAGACGTCGGCCATCTCGATGACCGCCAGGTCACCGGCCCGGGCGTAAGTCGTCCGCACCGGCTCCCCCGTGGGGCCGGCCGCCCGGACCGAGACGGGCTCGTAACCGGCGGCGAGCGCGGCCGCCACGGTGCCGTCCCCACCATCGGCGACCGGGACGGCGACGACGTCCGCGGCCACCACCCGGCGCAGCCCGCTGCTCACCGCGGCGGCGACCTGCTCCGCGGTCAGTGAGCCCTTGAACTTGTCCGGGGCGACCACAACGGTGGGCATGGGCACGGCTCCGACGTCAGTCAGTCGAGGAGGGCGACCGCGGTGGGGGCGTCCTCGCCGCGCTCGGCGAGCTCCTCGAATTCGGTGATGTTGTCGATCTCGGTGCCCATCGACACGTTGGTCACCCGCTCGAGGATGACCTCGACCACGACCGGCACCCGGAACTCGACGACCATCTTCTTCGCCTTCTCCAGCGCCGGCAACAGGTCGTCCGGCTCGAAGACGCGCAGGGCCTTGCAGCCCAGCCCCTCGACCACCTTGACGTGGTCCACGCCGTAGCCGCCCACTTCCGGGGCGTTGAGGTTGTCGAAGGACAACTGCACGCAGTAGTCCATGTCGAACCCGCGCTGGGACTGGCGGATCAGGCCCAGGTAGGCGTTGTTCACCAGCACGTGGATGTAGGGGATGTTGAACTGCGCGCCGACCGCGAGCTCCTCGATGAGGAACTGGAAGTCGTAGTCGCCGGACAGCGCGACGACGGTGGACCCCGGGTCGGCGGTGGCCACGCCGAGGGTCGCCGGCACGGTCCACCCCAGCGGCCCGGCCTGGCCGGCGTTGATCCAGTGCCGTGGCTGGTAGACGTGCAGCAGCTGCGCTGCCTGGATCTGGGACAGGCCGATGGTGGAGACGTAGCGGGTGTCCGGGCCGAACGCCTTGTTCATCTCCTGGTAGACCCGCTGCGGCTTGATCGGCACGTTGTCGAAGCTGGTCCGGCGCTGCAGGGTGCGCTTGCGCTCCTGGCACGACGCCGCCCAGGCACCCCGGTCCGGCAACCGCCCGGCGGCCTTCCACTCCTGGGCCACCTGCACGAAGACCTCCAGCGCGGCCTTGGCGTCGGAGACGATCCCGTAGTCGGGAGCGAAGACGCGGCCGATCTGGGTCGGCTCGACGTCGACGTGCACGAAGGTGCGCCCGCGCGTGTAGGTCTCGAGGCCGCCGGTGTGCCGGTTGGCCCAACGGTTGCCGATGCCGAGCACGAAGTCGGCCTCCAGCATCGTGGCGTTGCCGTAGCGGTGCGAGGTCTGCAGCCCGACCATGCCGGCGTTGAGCGGGTGGTCGTCCGGGATGGTGCCCCACCCCATGAGCGTCGGGATGACCGGCACCCCCACTGCCTCGGCGAACTCGACCAACAGGTCGGAGGCGTCGGCGTTGACGATGCCGCCACCGGCGACGAGGAGCGGCCGCTCGGACCGGGTGAGCATCGACAGGGCCTTCTCGGCCTGCGCGCGTGTGGCGGCCGGACGGGGCACCGGGAGGGGTTCGTAGGTGTCGATGTCGAAGTCGATCTCGGACAGCTGCACGTCGATCGGCAGGTCGATCAGGACCGGTCCGGGGCGGCCGGATCGCATGAGCTGGAAGGCCTTCTGGAAGGTGCCGGGGACCTGTGCCGGCTCCAGCACCGTCACTGCCCACTTGGTGACGGGCTGGGCGATCGACTCGATGTCGACGGCCTGGAAGTCCTCCTTGTGCAGCTTGGACACCGGCGCCTGGCCGGTGATGGCCAGGATCGGGATGGAGTCGGCCGAGGCGGAGTACAGCCCGGTGATCATGTCGGTGCCGGCCGGCCCGGAGGTGCCGAGGCACACCCCGATGTTGCCGGCGGTCGCACGGGTGTAGCCCTCCGCCATGTGGGAGGCGGCCTCGACGTGGCGGGCCAGCACGTGGCGCAGGCCGCCGTGCGCCTTCATCGCGCTGTAGAACGGGTTGATCGCGGCGCCGGGCAGCCCGAAGGTCTGGGTCGCTCCCTCCTTCTCGAGGATGAGGACCGCGGCGTCGACGGTGCGCATGCGGGTCATGGGATGTCCTTGCTGTGAGGTGGGCTGGGAGGGTGCCGTCAGTCGCTGGCGCGGCCGGACAGCCGCTCGACCCCGCGGAGGAGGCCGGAGTGGTCGAGTCCGCCGTCGCCGACGGCCTTGGCCGAGGCCATCAGCTGCGCGACGACCGCCCCGACGGGGATCACGACGCCGGCCTCGCGGGCGGCCGCCGTGACGATCCCGAGGTCCTTGTGGTGCAGCTCGATCCGGAAGCCGGGGTCGAAGGACCGGGAGAGCATGTTCTCCTCCTTCTGGTCCAGCACCTTGGAGCCGGCGAGACCGCCACCGAGCACCTCGAGGGCCGCCTTGGTGTCCACGCCGTAGGCCTCGAGGAAGACCACGGCCTCGGCGAGCGCCTCGATGTTGGCGGCGACGATGAGCTGGTTCGCGGCCTTGACCGTCTGGCCCGAGCCGCTGGGGCCGACGTGGACGATGGTCTTGCCGACCGTGTCGAAGAGGGGCTTGGCCTGCTCGAAGTCGGAGGCGTCGCCGCCCACCATGATCGACAGCACGGCGTTCCTGGCTCCGGCCTCGCCCCCGGAGACCGGGGCGTCCAGCAGCCGCAGCCCCTTCTCCTGCGCCTGCTTGCCCAGCTCCACCGTGACGTCCGGGCGGATGCTGGAGAAGTCGATGATGAGGGCACCGCGCTCGGCGCTGTCGAAGACGCCACCCTCGCCGGCGAGCACCGCCTGCACGTCCGGGGAGTCGGGCACCATCACGCACACGACGTCGGCGCCCCCGACCGCCTCGGCGATGGACCCGGCTGCCGTGCCGCCGGACTCGACCAGCGGTGCCGTCTTCTCCGGGCTGCGGTTGTAGCCGCGGACGTCGTGGCCGGCCTGCGCCAGGTGGACCGCCATGGGGCTGCCCATGATGCCCAGGCCGATGAACGCGATCGTGCTCATGTCATGTCTCCTTGGTGTCGCTGGGACAGGTCAGTGGCCGGCGCTGCGACGCTCGCGAGGAAGCCACGTCAGGCTCTCCTCGGTCGTGGTGGTCGGCTTGTACTCCAGCCCGACATAGCCGTCGTAGCCGGAGGCCTCGATGGCGGCGAGGTAGCCGTCCAGGTCGAGCTGCCCGCTCCCGGGCTCACCTCGTCCGGGGTAGTCGGCCACCTGGACGTGCGCGATGTCCTTGGCGTGCGTGCGGATCGCGGCGTCGATGTCGTCACCGTTGTTGGCCAGGTGGAACAGGTCGCACAGGAAGCCCACGTTGCCGGCCCCCGATCGGCGCACCTTCTCGACCACGGCGACCGCGTCGTCGGCGGTGCGCAGCGGGTAGGGCTTGGGACCGCTCACGGCCTCCACGAGGACGGTGGCGCCCAGTCGGTCGGCCGCCTTCGCGGCGAGGGCGAGGTTCTCCACCGCCAGCTCGTCCTGCTCCTCGGGGGCGGACTCGGCCACCCGGTTGCCGTAGAGCGCGTTGAACGCCTTCGTGCCCAGGCGCTCCCCGATGCCGACGGTCACCTCGAGGTTGTCGCGGAACTGCTGGGAGCGCGCCGGGATCGACAGCACCCCGCAGTCCGGGCCCGCGAGGTCGCCGGCGAAGAAGTTGAGTCCGGCCAGCTGCACGCCGGCGTCCTCGACCGCCTCCACGAAGGCGTCGACGTCGGCATCGGCGGGGACCGGCTGGTCCGGCCAGGGCCACCAGAACTCGACCGTGTCGAAGCCTGCCGCCTTCGCCGCGGCCGGCCGCTCGAGGAGGGGCAGCTCGGTGAAGAGGATCGAGCAGTTCACGAGGTACCGGAGCCCGTGGGTCGTCATCACTCGCTTCTTTCGTATCTCGGAATCTTATTTTTGCTTCATGAAAGACGGTAGAGGGCCTCCGAGCCGTCGTCAACCCCTTGGACGAGCGAGATCGAGGATTTCGCGATGCGGATTCCCCTCGCACACAAGCGCTTTGGGACGGCTCCGGTCATGCGGTTTCCGTCAACCCGCTGCGGAAACGGCTGCGGCCGGGGCAGGCAGGACGCCTGCCCCGGCCGCAGCACGGGATCGGTTCGGCTCAGCCGATGCTGGGCTGGGGTCCGTCGACGGCAGGCACGTCCTCGAGCGCGTTCGACACGCCCTTGGGTGCCCGGCGGGAGTTCGCCACGGGGCGCTTCTCGCCACGCAGCTCATCGTCGAGCGTATCTCCGAGCTCGTCGAGCTCGCTCTCCCTGGCCGCGAACACCGACGCCCCGGGCTTGTTGCCGGCGGTGACCTCGTTGAACAGCAGGTTCAGCACCACGGCGACGACCGCGGTCGCGCTGATGCCGGAGTGCATGATCACGCTGAACCAGCTAGGGAAGGCGTCCCAGAACGTCGGCGCCGCGATCGGGATGATGCCCACGGCGATCGCGACCGACACGATGACCATGTTGAGGTTGTCGTGGTAGTCCACCCGGGACAGGGTCCGGATGCCGCTGGCCGCGACCGAGCCGAACAGGACGATGCCTGCTCCGCCGAGGACGGGGTACGGGATCGCCGCCACGACGGCCCCGACCACCGGGAGCAGGCCCAGCCCCACGAGGACCACGCCGCCGGCGGCCACCGCGAAACGGCTCTTGATGCCGGTGAGGGCCACCAGCCCCACGTTCTGCGCGAACGCGCTGCAGGGGAAGGACCCGAAGACCGGGGCCACCGCCGTCGCGGCCATGTCGGCGCGCAGCCCGTCGGCCACCCGCTTGGCGTCGACCTCCGTGTCCAGGATCTCGCCGATGGCCAGGATGTCGGCCGTCGTCTCGGTCATGATCACGAGGATGACGATCGTCATCGAGACGATCGCGCCGACATTGAACGTCGGCGTGCCGAAGTGGAAGATCTGCGGCAGCGCGACCACCTTGGCGTCGGCGACCGGCGAGAAGTCCGCGTGACCGGTGAGCGCCGCGATGATCGTGCCGGCGACCAGGCCGATGAGGATGGACAGCCGGGAGATGGTGCCCTGGAACACCCGGCTGATGACCAGGATGATGACGAGCGTCAGCCCGGCATACCCGATGTTGGCCATGGAACCGGCGTTCTTCACTCCCTCGCCGCCCATGCACCACTGGAAGGCCACCGGCATCAGGGACAACCCGATCACCGTGATGATCGAGCCGGTCACCACCGCCGGGAAGAGACGCACCAGCTGGGCGAAGAACGACGAGACCACCAGGCCGATGAGCCCGGCGACGATGATCGCCCCGAAGACCGGTCGGACCCCGCCGTCGCTGGCGATCGCCACCATGGTGGAGACGCTGGCGAACGAGATGCCCTGGACGATGGGCAGCCGGCTCCCGAACGGCCCGATCCCCAACGTCTGCAACAGGGTGGCGCAGCCGCTGATGAACAGGCCTGCCGTCACGAGCAGGGCCATGTCGGTCGGGGACAGCTTCGCGGCGCCGCCGACGATGAGCGGCGGGGCGATGACGCCGCCGTACATGGTGAGGATGTGCTGGGTGCCGTAGGTGAACAGCGTTCCGACGCCGTACGTCTGGTCCTCGGGCCGACCCCGGTACTTCGGGTTGGCCGGACGGGTGAGCAGCTTCATGGCCAGGGAACCCTTCAGCAGAACCCGGGGATCGCGTGCCAGGCGTTGCCGGCGTCGCTCGCGTCGTCACGGAGGACGGTCGCCTCGATCAGGCCGTAGGGCCGGTCTGCGGCGTAGAAGACCTCATTCGGGTTGTCGACGCCGAACGGCGACAGGTCGACGAGGAAGTGGTGCTTGTTCGGCGCGGAGAACTTGATCTCGGCCACGTCCTGGAACTGCTCCAGGACGGCCTCACCCATGCCGTAGAGGCTCTGCTGCAGCGCCTTGGAGTGGATCTCGGCGAAGCGCTGGAGCAGGAGGGCCTTGATGGCGTCGAAGGACTTGTTCCAGTCGACGTCGGTGCCCTCGTAGCGCCAGCGAGTGATGAGCGACGTCGCGAGGATGCGGTCGTCGGTCTCCTGGAGGGTCGTGTACCTGTCCTTGAGGAAGCCGTGGAACTCCGAGCCGGTGGACTTCAGCACGACGAGGTCCTTCAGGCCGGAGACGACGTGGGCGGTCCGCTCGCTGCCCCGGCCGTCGACGTTCACGACGGTCGTGCGGGTGCCTCCGCCGGTCTGCACGAAGGCGTGGTCGTGACCCTCGCCGTCGACGTCGATGCGCTTCCAGGCGGCCTCTTCGACCTCGACGCGCGCGCCGTCGGCGACGGGCGAGGTCGCCAGGAAGTGGTCGGCGAGCTCGAGGGCGAACTGCTCCGGTGAGTCGATGCCCTTCTCCTTGGCGAAGGAGAAGACCGTGTTCTTCTGGGTGTCAGTCGGCAGGACGTCGCCCTGGTCGCCCTCGATGTGGGCGGCGCTGAAGTTGCCCCGCAGCGAGGTGGAGACGGTCAGGTCGCGGATCTCGTGCCGTGCGGTGTCGCGGTAGACACGGACCAGGTGGACCTGGGCCTTGCCGTACTCATTGGGACCGAGCTTGATGGCCATGGATTCAACTTCCTCGGTAGGTGGAATAGGCAAACGGGCTGAGCAGCACGGGAACGTGGTAATGCTGCGTGGGATCGGTCAGCGCGAACGTGAGGCTGACCTCAGGGAAGAAACAGCTCTGCCCGGTCGCGGCGAAGTAGGTCGCCGTGTCGAACACCAGCCGGTAGGTGCCGGGCTCGACCCGCTCGGGGCCGAGCTCGGGGACGCGTCCGTCGCCGTTGGTGGTGGCGGACGCCAGGAGGGACACCCCCTCGGAGACCGCCTCGAGGCGGACCGGCACGCCTGCTGCCGGCCGCCCGAGGGCGGTGTCGAGGACGTGCGTGGTGATGGCGCTCATGTCTCGTCGACCGCCTTGCTCAGACGCAGGAGCGCGATCTTGCGCAGCTCCTCGGCGACCACGGCCGCCTCGGTCTGCTCGTCGTGCTCCAGGCGCTCGCGCAGCGAGGAGAGGATCTCCTCGCTGCTGAGCCCCGTGGCGCAGATGAGGAAGACCCGCCCGAAACGGTTCTCATAGGCCCTGTTGCCGTCCTGGAGCGCCTGCTGGGTGGCCGAGTCGGTGGCGACCCCGGACTGTTCCTGGCGCGACCAGCCGGCCCCGGTGCCGTTGCCGCGGACCCGCTGCCCGATCCGCGGGTGCGCGGCGAGCGCCCGGTCCACCTCGGCAGGCGAGAAGTCTCGGGCAGCCGCGTCCGCCACGGCATACAGCTCCTGCGCGCTGGCGTAGGGGCGGCCAGCCAGCACGGCGTCAGCCCAGGCGGGGACGTCGCAGCACGCCAGCAGGGTGGGAAGGACCTGAGCTGCCGGATCGGCATTCAGGCGGTCGAGTGGGCCCATGGGGCCTTCCTCTCGTTAGCCGGAAAGCTAATTTCGATGAACGAGAGACTGACACGTGACGGAGGCCACGTCAACAGTTTGTTGAAAAGAAGTCTCGCCCAGTTCCGGGCGCAGCGGAAGCCCCAGCCGTATGCCGGTCACGCGCAGCACGAGCCCATTGACGCCACCCGCAGGGTGCGGGACAATTCCTCATCCCAAAAAGATGTTTTCGTATCGTGGATGGAGTACCAATGGCGTCCGAGCCGGCCCCCTACTACTACGCCCCCCGCGGTGGCCTTCCCGGGCAGCGTGACCTCACGACGGACCGGGCGGTGTTCACCGAAGCGTATGCCGTCCTGCCGCGCCGCACGATGACGGACATCGTGACGAGCTACCTGCCCTTCTGGGAGGACACCCGCCTGTGGGTCATCGCCCGGCCGTTGTCCGGTTTCGCGGAAACCTTCTCGCAGTACATCGTCGAGGTCTCCCCCCGCGGCGGCAGCGACAAGCCCGAGCTCGACCCGGCAGCTGAAGGTGTCGTCTTCCTGGTCGAGGGTGACCTCACCGTGACGATCGAGGGCGAGAAGCACGAGCTGGCACCGGGCGGCTACGCCTTCGTGCCCCCGGGGACGACCTGGGCGGTGCGCAACACCGGCGACCGGGCGGCCCGCTTCCACTGGATCCGCAAGGCCTACCAGCGGGTCGAGGGCATCGAGGTGCCCGAGGCGTTCGTCACCAATGAGCGGGACATCGAGCCCATCCCGATGCCCGACACCGACGGCGCGTGGACCACCACCCGCTTCGTCGACACCAGCGACATCCGGCACGACATGCACGTCAACATCGTGAACTTCCAGCCCGGCGGCGCGATTCCGTTCCCCGAGACGCATGTGATGGAGCACGGTCTGTACGTGCTCGAGGGCAAGGCGGTGTACCTGCTCAACAACGACTGGGTCGAGGTGCAGGAGGGCGACTTCATGTGGCTGCGCGCCTTCTGCCCGCAGGCCTGCTACGCCGGCGGCCCCGGCCCGTTCCGCTACCTGCTCTACAAGGACGTGAACCGGCACGCCGCCCTGAGCCGCAGCTTCGTCTGACCCCGCTCACCCGACCCACGGGTGAGGTGGCTACCCCGCGGCGCC
>NZ_DASSTI010000127.1:0-3893 GCF_035708005.1 Segeticoccus sp.
GCGCGCTCCCGGCCGCGCCCGACGCGCCCGCGCAGCTGGTGCAGCTGCGACAGCCCGTACATGTCGGCGCGGTCGACGATGAGGGTGTTGGCGTTCGGCACGTCCAGCCCGGACTCGACGATCGTGGTCGCGACGAGGACGTCGTAGTTCTTCTCCCAGAAGTCGACCATGACCTTCTCGAGCTCGTTCTCGTTCATCTGGCCGTGCGCGATGCCGATCCGCGCCTCCGGGACGAGCCGCGCCAGGTTCGCCGCGACCTTGTTGATCGAGCGGACCCGGTTGTGCACGAAGAACACCTGGCCCTCGCGCAGCAGCTCGCGGCGGATCGCGGCGGCGATCTGCTTCTCCTCGTACGGCCCGACGAACGTGAGCACGGGGTGCCGCTCCTCCGGCGGCGTGAGGATCGTCGACATCTCCCGGATGCCGGTGAGGCCCATCTCCAGCGTGCGCGGGATCGGGGTCGCGGACATGGCGAGGACGTCCACCTGCGTCCGGAGGCGCTTCAGCTCCTCCTTGTGCTCGACCCCGAACCGCTGCTCCTCGTCGATGACGACGAGGCCGAGGTTCTTGAACCGGGTCTGCGACGACAGGATGCGGTGCGTGCCGACGACGATGTCCACGGTGCCCTCGGACAGCCCGCGCAGGGTCTCGTTGATCTCCGCGTCGGTCTGGAACCGGCTGATCGGCTTCACCACGACCGGGAACGCGGCGAACCGCTCGGTGAACGTCGACATGTGCTGCTGGACGAGCAGCGTCGTCGGCACCAGCACCGCGACCTGGCGGCCGTCCTGGACGGCCTTGAACGCGGCCCGCACCGCGATCTCGGTCTTGCCGTAGCCGACGTCCCCGCAGATCAGCCGGTCCATCGGGACGGGCTTGGCCATGTCGGCCTTGACCTCGTCGATGCTGCTCAGCTGGTCGGGGGTCTCCACGTAGGGGAAGGCGTCCTCCAGCTCACGCTGCCACGGGGTGTCCGGGCCGAAGGCGTAGCCCTCACTGGCCATTCGCGCGCTGTAGAGCCGGATCAGCTCCCCGGCGATCTGCTTGACGTGCTTGCGGGCCCGGCTCTTGGTGCGCGCCCAGTCCGAGCCGCCCAGCTTGTTCAGGGTCGGTTGCTCCCCGCCGACGTAGCGGGTGACCTGATCGAGCTGGTCGGTCGGCACGAACAGCCGGTCCCCCGGTTGCCCCCGCTTGCTTGGCGCGTACTCGAGGACAAGGTACTCCCGCGTCGCTCCCCCGACGGTGCGCTGCACCATCTCCACGAACCGGCCGACGCCGTGCTGCTCGTGCACCACGAAGTCGCCGGGGCGCAGCTGCAGCGGGTCGACCTGGTTGCGCCGCCGCGAGGGCATCTTGCGCATGTCCTTGGTGGAGCCGCCCGCGGTGCCGGTGCCGCCGACCAGGTCGGACTCGGTGACGACGATGAACTCACTGCTGGGCAGCACGAACCCGCGGCCGAGGTCCCCAGAGGTCAGGTGGATGACGCCCGGCTCGAGCGCGGTGGCGCCCTCGGCGGCCTCCAGCGAGAGGGGTCGGGTGGGCACGTCGTGCTCGCCGAGCACCTCCCCCACGCGTCGGGCGAGCCCGGGGCCCTCGGTGACGACCAGGACGCGCCAGCGACCGGCGACCCACTGCCGGAAGTCGTGCACCGCCTTCTCGGTGTCGCCGCGGTAGGCCTCCACGTCGTGGGACTCGACCGTGATGAGCTCATCAACGGACTCGTCCTCGGTGTTCTCGACGAACTCGGCCAGCTCGGCGTCAGTGGCGAAGGAGGTCAGCGACCACCACGGCCGGCCACTGGACAGGGCGTGCTCGCGCAGCTCGGCCATGGTCCAGTAAGAGGCGGTGCCGAGGACGCCCTGGAGGTCGACGGGGACGTTGTTGCCGGCCGCTGCATTGGCCCAGCTCGCCTCGAGGAACTCCGCGCTCGTCGCCACCAGGTCGTGGGCGCGGCGGCGGATCCGCTCGGGGTCGCACAGGACGACATGGGTCTCCTTGGGCAGGACGTCCAGCAGCAACTCCATGCCGCCGTCCTCGGCCGTGCTCGGGCGGCCTGGTTGCGGAAGCCCGCCGATGAGCGCCGGGCCGAGGGACTCCATCCCTTCCACCGCGATGCCCTGGGAGACTTTGTGCAGCATGTCGGCGACGCCGGGCAGCTGCTCGGCGAGCTCGGCGGCGCGCGCCTTGACGTTCTCGGTCAGCAGCAGCTCGCGGCACGGCGGTGCCCACAGCCCGTGTTCGGCGATCTCGAGGCTGCGCTGGTCGGCGACCTTGAACCAGCGGATCTCCTCCACCTCGTCGCCGAAGAACTCGATCCGGATGGGGTGCTGCTCGGTCGGGGGGAAGACGTCCAGGATGCCGCCGCGGACGGCAAACTCCCCCCGCCGCTCGACCAGGTCAGTGCGGGTGTAGGCGGCCGCCACCAGCGCCTCCACCACGTCATCGAGCGGCGCCTCGTCCCCCTGCCTGAGGGCCACCGGCTGGAGGTCGCCGAGCCCCTTGGCAATGGGCTGCTGCAGCGCCCGCACCGAGACCACGACCACGTCCACCGGCCCGTATGCCGGGTCCGTCGCGTCCGGGTGCGCCAGTCGCCTCAGCACGGCCAGGCGCCGGCCGACGGTGTCGCTGCGTGGGCTCAGCCGCTCGTGCGGGAGGGTCTCCCAGCTGGGGAACTCCACCACCCGCTCGGCCGGGAGGAAGCAGCGCAGTGCCGCCGCGAGGTCGTCGGCCTCCCGGCCCGTGGCGGTGACGGCGAGCACGGGGCGGGCGGACGGCATACCGGTCTCCTCCGGCCGGCCCGTGCCGGTCAGGGCGGCAATCAGCGGTCCGCGCGCACCAGCCGCCACGGCTACGTCGATGACCTGGATGTGGTCGTCCGCCGCCTGCAGCACAGCCTTGACGCCGCTGTCCTGGGTCAGGGCGTCCAGCAGCGGGGTGAGGCTCATGCGCGGGTGCTCCTCGGTGTGTTCAGGGTGTCGACAGCACGAAAGCCCCTGCCCGGCGAAGCGGGAGGGGTGACCGGGTCTAGGGTACGCCCGCCGGGCTCGCGGGACCTTCCCCCTACCACAGATCCGGCCGACGCGCCGAGGGATTGACCGTTTCGTTGTCGATACGCAATGCTCCCGGCCGGCCCCGACCACGTCCCGAAGGAGTATCCGTTGTTCGCCACCCTCTCCCAGAACGCCCGGCGCCGTACTGCGCTCATCGCCGGCTCGACGCTGGCCCTAGCCGCCTCGGTCAGCCTGATCGCTGCCCCTCAAGCGCAGGCGAAGGCAAAGATCAAGTGCAAGGACCTCGTCGGTTACGCGCAGGTGGACCCGGTCAAGTCACACAACGAGGGCAAGTCCATGCACCTGCACCAGTTCTTCGGCAACACCAAGCTGCTGCAGCTGAAGGATCCGAGCGCCGCTACATACGGAGAGCTGTCCGGGCAGGGGACGAACTGCGTGAACCCGTCGGACAGCGCGTCCTACTGGACTCCTGTGCTCAAAAACAAGAAGACCGGCGCGACCATCCCCGCCCAGGCGTTCACCGCCTACTACCGCAGCTGGGACTTCAAGGACCAGGGCGCGGGCGAGGCGTTCCCGCCCAACACCCGGTTGGTCGCCACCAAGCACAACTGGACCTGCGGCAACAAGGAGAACGTGGCTCCCTCGCAGACGATTCCGGACTGCAGCGGTGCGACGGGGAAGCCGGGGAGCACGCTCACGGCGCACGTCGACTTCCCCTCCTGCTGGGACGGGGTGCTCCCGAAGCACAGCCCCGGCGAGGTGGGCGACACCAACGACAACAAGCACTTCGCCTACCGCAACGGCGGCGCCTGCCCGGCGGGGTTCCCGCACAAGATGGTGTCGCTGCGGGAGACGGTGCAGTTCCACTACACCGGCACGGGA
>NZ_DASSTI010000128.1:0-9443 GCF_035708005.1 Segeticoccus sp.
CGGCCCACCCCACCGGCCCCAGCTCCAGATAACGGTCAACGGACTGATCGAGCTCCACCGCCGCATCGCCCGAGGCTTCCGCAACCGCGCCAACTACCGACTACGCATGCTCCTGATCGCCGGCGGCCTCATCCTGCCCGAGCAGTGAGCCCCACCGCAGGTACGAAGAGCCCGACTTCGGCTCCGGGATGTGGCGCTGGGCGGGGACGGACCAGGCCGCGTGCCGACTTCGGCTCCGGGATGTGGCGCTGGGCGGGGACGGACCAGGCCGCGTGCCGACTTCGGCTCCGGCGAAGGCGACCCGCGCTCAGTAGAAGTGCTGTGGATCGACCACGTTCCGGAGCGGTTCGCCGCGGCGGAACCGGCCCAGGTTGTCGATGAACAGGTCGACGATGCGCTCGTTCTCGTGCAGCGACAGGGCCGCGGTGTGCGGGCTGAGCAGCACGTTGTCCAAGGACCAGAGGGGGCTGTCCGCGGGCAGCGGCTCGGTGGCGAACACGTCGAGCGCGGCGCCGGCGAGGCGGTGGTCCTGCAGCGCGGCGACGAGTGCGTCCTCGTCGACGGTGGACCCGCGGCCCACGTTCACGACGATCCCGTGCGCGGGCAGCGCGTCGATGGCCGCCTTGGTGAACAGCCCGCGGGTCTGGGCGGTGTCCGGCAGCGCGAGGACGACCGCGTCGCACTCACTGACCGCCTCGACCAATTCGTCGGTGGGGCGCATCCGGTCGACCAGCGTGTCGTCCTCGGGAGTGGGGTTCCGCCGCATGCCGGTCACGTGCATGCCGAGCGCCTGCGCCAGCTGAGCGGTCTCCCGGCCGATGTGCCCCAGCCCCACGACCAGCAGGCGCTGACCGGCAAGCTCTCGGACCGCGTAGTGGTCCCACTGACGAGCCCGGGCGTCCCTGAGCAGCCGGGGCAGGTCCTTGGTGAAGGCGAGCAGGCCCAGCACGGCGAACTCGGCCAGCTGCCGGGCGTGCACACCGACGCTGCTGGTGAACGCGACCCGGCGCAGTGCGTCCTCGGTGAGGTCGGCCGCCCGGACCTGCTGCCCGGCGCCGGCCGCGGTGCCCTGCACCCACCTCAGCTGCGGCGCCCGACCGACCACCTCGCGCAGCGACTGCGGTGTCTCCGACGGCACGCCGAACATCACCTCCGCGCGCGCCACCCAGTCGTTGAACCGCTGCTCCTGTTGCGGTGACCGCCGCCAGGACCGGTCACCGGCATGGTCGTTGGGATAGCGGGTGGGTGGCAGCAGGTCAGGGTCGAAGAGCACCTCGAACTCGGGCTCTTCATCCCGGATGTGTTGCACGAGAGCGGGTTCCAGCGGTGTCGCGATGAGCACGGTCGTCATGGGGCGTTCACTCCGCGCCGACCGGTTGCGGGGTGCGGGCGGGGAGGTCCACGCCGCGCCGACCGTGGGTGTCGACACCGAACATCAGCACCGCCGAGAAGAACAGCGCTGCTGCCATGAACGCGTAGGCGGCCCAGTTGCCGACCCCGCCCTGCAGCCAGCCGACGACGTACGCGCCGACGAAGCCGCCCAACGCGCCGGCGCTGTTGACCAGGGCCATGGCGGCACCGGAGACCTGCTGGGGGAGGAACTCCGGGATGAGCGCGAAGTAGGGGCCGTACGGCACGTACATGCACGCACCGGCGAAGATCAGCACCACGTAGGAGACCCAGTAGTGGGTGGTGCCCAGCAGGATCGACGCGATGAACAGGGCGGTTGCGGCGAGCAGGAAGGGCCAGACGAACTCGCGCCGGTTGCCGCTGCGGTCGGAGAACCGGGAGGCGACGAGCATGCCGATCGCGGCCAGCGCGTAGGGCACCGCCGACAGGCCGCCGATCACGCCGATGCCCTTGTGGTGCAGCGTGTCCAGGATGGTCGGCAGCCAGAAGACGAAGCCGTAGACGCCGATGCTCCACAGCAGGTACTGGATCGACAGCACGATGACGTTGCGGGACCGGAACGCCTGGAGGTAGCCGGTCGGCGCACCGTGCAGGTCCTCCTGCTCCCGGCGCAGCCGAGCGAGGGTCTGTTCGCGCTCGAGATCGTCCAGCCACGCTGCCTCGTGGGGCCAGTCCTGCACGACGCCGCGGAAGACGAACGCCCAGATGATGGCGGGGATCCCCTCGGCGATGAACATCCAGCGCCAGTTCGTGGCGGCGATGATCCAGCCGGACAGCGCCGACAGCCACATCACCGTGACGGGGTTGCCCAGGATGAGGAAGGTGTTGGCACGGCCGCGCTCGGACCGGCTGAACCAGTGGGTGAGGAAGATCAGCATCGCCGGGATGATCGCCGCCTCCACGACACCGAGCAGGAACCGGTCGACCATGAGCAGCCAGACCCACGGGATCACGCCCTGGGCGGTGGCGAAGATGCCCCACAGCAGCACGCACCAGAAGATGAGCCGGCGCACGCTCTTGTTCTCCGCGTAGTGCGCGGCCGGGATCTGGAAGAAGAAGTAGCCGAGGAAGAACAGCGCCCCGAGCAGTGCGGAGGTCCCGGCCGTGATGCCGAGCTCCTTCTCCAGCCCGCCGGCCACCCCGATCGAGTAGTTCGACCGGTCGAGGTAGGCGAGGCTGTAGGTGACGAACACGAGTGGGATGAGCCGTTGCCAGCGCGCACTGGTGGCCCAGCCGACTCGTTCGGCGACGGGAGCGGACATACGTCCATGACACCTCCCGCGGCGGGTCAGCGCAGGTCGGGAGCTCGCGGCGTCTGCACCGAGGATCGCAGGAGGTGCGCGCCACGGCAGCGCGGGGCGACCACCCTGATGCGGCAGGATCGGGTGTCGTGAACCCCTCGACCGCACTCGCGACGGTCCTCGTCGACGAGCTGATCCGTCGCGGCGTCCGGGAGGCCGTGCTCTGTCCCGGCTCCCGCTCCGCGCCGTTCGCCTATGCGCTGCAGGCCGCGGACCGGGCCGGCCGGCTGCGACTGCACGTCCGGGTCGACGAACGCTCGGCCGCCTTCCTGGCCCTCGGCCTCGCCAAGGGCGGATTCGCGGTGCCGGTGTTCACCACCTCCGGAACGGCCGTGGCCAACCTCCACCCGGCGGTGCTCGAAGCCCACCACGCCGGGGTACCGCTTCTCGTCGTCTCCGCCGACCGCCCCCCGGAGCTGCGCGACAGCGGCGCCAACCAGACCACCGACCAGGTCAAGATCTTCGGCGACGCGGTGCGCTGGTTCCACGATCTGGGTGCGCCCGAGCACCGGGCGGGGCAGAACGCGGTATGGCGGTCGGTCGCCTGCCGTGCCGTTGACGCGGCACTCGGCCTGCCGCTCGAGGGAGATGCCGGGCCGGTGCACCTCAACGTCCCGCTGCGCGACCCGCTCGTGCCCGACACGGCGTCGTCGGAGGCGGGGGCCGCCGCCCCACCCGGCGACCAGACGGTTCCCCGGGCGACGTCCGCGACGGACTGGCCGGAGCCGCTCGAGGGACGCCCCGAGGGGCGCGCCTGGGTGACCCGCAACCCGCAGGCTGAACGGGTCTTCCCCGTCGCCGCGTGCCCGCGCACCCTGGTCGTGGTCGGTGACCTGCCGCACGACTGGATGTATGACGTGGTGGCTCACGTGGAGGAGATCGGCTGGCCCGTCGTGGCCGAGCCGTTCGGGTGGTTCGACCGGTCCACCGTCATCCCGCACGGTCCGCTGGTGCTGACCGTCGAGGAATGGCTCGACCGGCACCGGCCGGATCGGGTTCTCGTCGTGGGGCGGGTGACGCTCTCCCGAGCAGTGCAGGGCCTGCTGCGGCGCAAGGGGGTTCGCGTCGAGCTGGTCGACTCCCGCCAGCGCTGGTCCGATCCTGCGCAGGCCGCGGAGCGGGTCTACTCCGTCGCTGCCTTGCTGGCGGTCGGCGGCCCCGGTCTGGCGGCGGATCCGGCATACGCCCGGGAGGCGGACCGCGACTGGGCGGCGGCTTGGCGGGAGGCGGGGGAGCAGGTGCACGCGGCGGCCCGCAAGGTCATCGACGACTCCTGGCCGTCCGGTCCCGCCGTAGCGGCCACGATCCTGGCCGAGTTGCCCACCGGCTCCATGGTGTTCGTCGGCTCGTCGAAGATCGTGCGTGACCTCGACCACGCCATGAGCGGCGACGCGGCGGCCGAACTCCAGGTCGTCGCCAACCGCGGCCTGGCCGGCATCGACGGCTGCGTGTCCACGGCGGTCGGCGTGGCGCTGGCGGCCGACCCCGCCCGGGCCGAGCAGTCAGCGGGAGAGAGTGCCGCGCCCGCACCCCGGAAGCGGCCGGCCTACGCGCTCATGGGTGACCTGACCTTCCTGCACGACACCAACGGGCTGCTGATCGGGCCGGACGAGCCGCGACCAGACCTGACGGTGGTCGTGGTCAACGACGACGGCGGCGGCATCTTCACGACGCTCGAACCCGGCGCGCCCGAGCGGGTCGGCGACTTCGAGCGGGTCTTCGGCACCCCGACCGGCACCTCGATTGCCGGCCTGTGCCGTGCCCACGGCGTGCCGCACCGGCGCGTCGAGACCAGGACGTCGCTGGCCCAGGCCCTGGTGGAGCCGCCGCAGGGACTGCGCGTCATCGAGGTGCCCGTCCCACGCGAGGGTCACCGCGACCTTGACGCCCGGCTCCGTGAGGCAGCCGCTCGGGCCCTCGCCGGCTGACCCATCCACACCGCGGTCTGCGCTCGGGGTGCAGCCGCGGAGGGTCGACCGACGACCCGGTGTGTGGCGTGTCGTGGGCCGCTACGGGGCCGACACGCCACACACAAGGTCGTCAGTCGGGGGCCCGCTGCGGCCGGGGGTCGGGTCAGAAGCCGATCGCGCCGATCGGCTCGCCGTCGGCCCGCCACGAGCGGGACAGCTCCCGGACGGCACCGGGCCGCAGCTCCTCGACCAGCCCGAGCCGCTGCTGGTCGACCAGTGCCCGTCCGCCGAGCCAGGCGGCCCCGAGGGGGGCGACCCCGAGGCGGAGCTCGGCGGCGTCGTCGGTGCGCTCCATCCGCGCCGTGCCATCCGTGGCGGCCGTGAACCGCCACCTGCCGGCGTTCCACGGGCACAGGTCGTCGGTGACCTCGAGCACCACGTCGCACGGGGCGGCATACCCGCGGGTGGTGACGGCGCGGTCGAGGTCGACGAGCCGTACCCACAGGCTGTCGTAGGTCCGCAGCTGCACCGCCCGGGGACCGCCGGCCCACCAGGTGACCGGCGACGCGGTGCCGAGTCCGTGGACCGTGACCGACGTGGTCAGGTCGAAGTCGACCAGCCGCCGCGCCAGCGCGAGCAGCGAGGGCTGGTCGACGGCGAGCAGCTCGGGCACCTGCACCGTGCCCTGCGGGCGGGCGTCCGCCCAGTTCTCCTTGCGCTGGAACACCGCGAATCCGGTGACCACGCCGTCGCGCCGGGCGAAGAGGATCTGCTCCGGCTCGGCGCCCTGCCGCCAGGACGGCACGTCCCGCATGACCGCACGCTCGACCTGCTCGGGCCGGCTCACCGCCCCGAGCGTGCACGCGTCGTGGCGCAGGCGCACCTCGTGGCGCAGCTTGGCCGCCTCGTCGCTGTCGGCGCGCACGTATGACGTCTCCACGGTGGCCGCGTCGTCGTCCAGTCCCGGCGCGTGGAACTCGGCCCCACGCCCCAGCTCGAGCCGCGTCTCCACGCTCGCCACGCCGTAGCCGAACCGTCCGTAGATCCCCACCTCCGCGGCGTGCAGCCCGCTGAGCGGAGCCTCGCCTGCCTCGTGCACCTGGTGCAGGTGGTGCCGCATCATCGACCGGAGCACGCCCCGTCGGCGCTGGTCGGGGTGCACGCCCACCCACGTCAGGCCGGACATCGGCACCCGTGCCAGCTCACCCGCACGGCCCGGCGCGGTGACGTGCATGTCGTATGACGAGTACACGCCGCACAGCCGCTCCTCGCCTTCCGGCGTGGTCTCCGGGTCGCGGGTGGCGGCGAACGAGCGCGACCAGTCCAGCTCCTCGGTGACCCGCTCGACGCTGACCCCGTGGGGGTCGGGGAAGAACGCCGACGCGTCGACGGCGGCGAAGCGCTCGGCGTCGCGCGGTTGCATCGACAGGATGCGGACGGGGGTGTCCTGGGAGGTGCGGGGGCTGGAAGGCATGGGACCAGCGAACTCGCCGTGCCCGGCATACGCAACGCATTTGTCGGTGCGGGGCACCCATGCCCGCGCTCGCACCGAGGTCAGGGGCCGGTGAGTGCGTCGCGCATCGGCACCAGCTTCGCCTCCGACTCGGCCAGCTCGGCCTGCGGGTCGGATCCGGCGACGATCCCGCAGCCGGCGAACAGCCGCATCCGGTCGCCGGCGACACCAGCCGCGTCCGGCTCGTAGGCCCCGCACCGCAGGGCGATGCCCCACTCGCCGTCACCGGAGGCGTCCATCCAGCCGACCGGCCCGGCATACCGTCCCCGGTCCATCCCCTCCAGCGCGGCGATCATCCCGGCTGCCGTCTCCCGCGGCGTCCCGCACACGGCGGCCGAGGGGTGCAGCGCGCCGGCGAGGGCCAGCGACGTCGTGCCGTCGGCGAGCACGCCGGCGACGTCGGTGGCCAGGTGCATGACGTTGTGCAGGTGCAGCACGAAGGGCGACTCCGGCGCGTTGAGCGACGTGCAGTGCGGCCGCAGGGCGTCGGCAACGGAGCGGACGGCGTACTCGTGCTCCTCGAGGTCCTTGCTCGAGCGGGCGAGGGACCCGGCGAGCGCGAGGTCCCGCTCGTCGTCGCCGCTGCGCCGGATGGTGCCAGCGAGCACGCGGGAGGTGACCAGCCCCTTCTCGAGGCGCACCAGCATCTCCGGGGTGGCGCCGACGAGGCCGTCGACGGCGAACACCCACGTGTTCGTGTAGCGCCCCGCCAGGGCCTCGAGCACCCAGCGCGGGTCGATCCGCCCGGCCGCGTTGACCACGACGTCGCGGGCGAGGACGACCTTGTCCACTTCTCCGCCGGCGATCCGCCCCACAGCGCGGGCCACGGCGGCGGTCCACCGCGACCCGTCCAGCGCGCCGGCGGCGAACTCCACGTCGCCGGGCGCGACCGCGGCGGCCCGCCGCGCGACGGCCGCCCGCGGCGGCAGGCCCGTGCCGCTCCCGGTCGTGGTCACCCAGCAGCGCCCCTCGCGCCGACCCACGACCACCTCCGGTATGACGAGTGCTCCCCCTGACGGCGAGTCGTCCGCGAACGCGAAGGAGCCGAACGCGACCGGGCCCGTGCCCGGCAGCCGGACCTCGTCCCGCACGACCGCATGGTGCACCTGCTCGCGCCACCACGCCTCGGCGTCGGCGAACCGGGTCGCGCCGCCGGTGGCGACTGCGCGGGTGCGACCCCACCCCACGAGGCCGTCACCCCCGCGGACCCAGGAGCTGAGCGCTCGGGCGTCACCGGAGTCCGGCAGGAGGGCGAGCAGCGGCCCGGGGTCCTCGATCTCCACCGTCCGGGTGACCAACGGCGCTGTCGGGACGGGGAGGGAAGCGAGCGGCGCCGTCGGCTCAGAGGTCACGAGCGGACAGCCTACGACGGTGGCACGGGACCGGCTCGGGGAAGGCCCGGCATACCGATCACCGCCGTCGATCGGGCACCGCGGGCGCCAGCGGCCCGGGGAGGTCGGGCGGCGGGCGTGCGGGAGGATGGCGGCCATGACGCGCGCCAGCCTGGACAAGCAACCCCGCGACGTCGCGGCGATGTTCGACGCGACCGCCGCGAAGTACGACCTGATGAACGACGTCCTCACCTTCGGGCTGGACCGCCGCTGGCGCCGACTGGTCCGCGACGCGGTGGATGCCAAGCCGGGGGAGCGGCTGCTCGACATCGGCGCCGGGACGGGGACGAGCAGCGAGCCGTTCGCCGATGCCGGGGTGGACGTGGCGCCGGCCGACTTCTCGCTGGGGATGCTCCGCCTGGGGCGGCACCGTCGGCCCGACCTCGGGTTCACCGCTGCCGACGCCACCCGCCTGCCGTTCGCCGACGAGGCGTTCGACGCGGTCACCATCTCCTTCGCCTTGCGCAACGTGGCCGACCCGGACGCGGCGCTGCGCGAGTTCCGCCGGGTGACCCGACCGGGCGGCCGTTTGGTGGTGTGCGAGTTCAGCCAGCCCACCAACCGCGCCTTCCGCACCGTCTACAACGAGTACCTCATGCGGTCCTTCCCGCCGGTCGCCCGCGCCGTGAGCTCGAACCCCGAGTCCTACACCTACCTCGCCGAGTCGATCCGGGCTTGGCCGGACCAACGGGCGATGGCGCAGCGGGTCGCCGATGCGGGCTGGCGGGACGTCGAGTGGCGCAACGTGACCGGGGGCATCGTGGCCCTGCACCGGGCGCGGCGGCCCTGATTCCTCGGCGGGGCCGCCCGGTGCCAGCGTGACCGCGGTCAGACCGGCGAGGGGGTAAGGGGCGCCTAACTACGTCCTCTCACCCGTGCGGCGTAGAGTTCCCTGAAGAGTTCGTGAAGACGTTCACAAGGTGCAGAGGCGGTCGTGAGTCACAGGAGTGTCGGCGTCGGACCCACGGGCGACGCGAGCGAGCGCGCTGACGTCATCGTCGTCGGTGCCGGCCCCGGAGGCGCCACGACCGCCGCGTACTTGGCCATGCAGGGCCTCGACGTCCTGCTCCTGGAGAAGACTGCCTTCCCCCGCGAGAAGGTCTGCGGCGACGGCCTGACCCCGCGTGCGGTGAAGGAGCTCATCACCCTCGGCATCCCCACCCCCGAGGACGAGGGCTGGATCCGCAACAAGGGTCTGCGCATCATCGGCGGCGGCATGCGCCTCCAGCTGGACTGGCCGGACCTCGCGAGCTTCCCGCCCTACGGCCTCGTGCGCACCCGCGAGGACTTCGACGAGGTCCTCGCCCGGCACGCGGTCAAGCACGGGGCCCGGTTGCGCGAGCGCACCAACGTGGTGGCACCCGTGCTGGACGAGCGCAGCGGACACATCGTCGGGGTGCGGGCCAAGGTCGCCGACGACGCCGGTCGCCCCACCGGGGAGGAGAAGGTGTATGCCGCCCCGCTGGTGGTGGCTGCCGACGGCAACTCCTCGCGCCTCTCCACGGCGATGGAGCGACACAAGCGGGACGACCGGCCGATGGGCGTGGCGGTGCGCACCTACTACCGCAGCCCGCGCCACGACGACGACCTGCTCGAGTCCTGGCTCGAGCTCTGGGACGGCGACCGGCTGCTTCCGGGCTACGGCTGGATCTTCGGTGTCGGAGACGGCACGTCCAACGTCGGCCTCGGCATCCTCAACACCAGCGCCTCGTTCGGCAACGTCGACTACAAGGACCTGCTCGTCCGCTGGCTTCGCGCGATGCCGGAGGAGTGGGGCTACCTCGAGGAGAACCGCACCGCGCCGATCCGGGGGGCGGCGCTGCCGATGGGCTTCAACCGGACTCCGCACTATGCCGACGGGGTCCTGCTCGTCGGTGACGCGGGGGGCATGGTCAACCCGTTCAACGGCGAGGGCATC